>JASFJX010000227.1:0-6247 GCA_050119385.1 Candidatus Thiodiazotropha sp.
GCGCAACTGTGCTGCTGGTTCCCCTGGCGGTGAATATCGCTATCGGGGCAGGTGCCAACCCTGCTGTTTTTGCATTGACCGTCGCCATCGCCACTTCCAACTCGTTCCTCATTCCCACGCACCAGGTAAACGCATTGATCATGGGGCCCGCCGGCTACCGGGTTACGGATTTCATGAAGGCCGGCGGCATCATGACCGTTCTCTTTTTAGTCATAATGATCAGCGTGATGAATCTGGTGTTCTAGCCCGTATTCCTTTTCGTCCATTAACCTTGGAAACCACCACCAAATCTAGGTTAGAGTAGCGGTGATGATACGCAAGAACACTGTACATTAACCCTGATTGACAGAAACAATACCGGCTTGTTACTGAAAATGAGCGATCAATCCAATACTCCCCCTTATCAAGAAGGATTCCTGGTCACCCTGATAGTTCTCGCAATTGCAGGATTAGTCTGGCTTTTTCTGCCCTTTCTGGCTGCTTTGTTCTTTTCCCTCATCGTAGCCACCGCCACATACCAACTCTTTTTGAAGCTTCAACGGCGCTGGAAACTCAGCGATACAGTCGCCGCCACGGCAATGAGTATCGTGATATTTTTCACCGTCATAGCCCCCATCACATACCTGTTGGTCGAGATTTCATTGCGCGCCGGTGAGCTATACGGGTCAGTACAGGGTTGGGTAGATACACAGGATGCGGAAAGCCTGAAAAAGATCTATGCCGATACGGCAGAAAAACTGCCATTCAATATGGGTGATCAAAGTGTCCTCCTGGCACAACTGGACGCCAATCTCAACAAACTGATCTCGGTGGCGAAAAATACCGTGGTGTTTGTATTACAGAGCATCTTCAGTAATACAGCCGGATTTCTCACCTTCGTGTTTCTTTCGGTTTTTGCTCTCTTCTTCTTCTATCGCGACGGCGATGATATCGCTCGATATATCAAAGTGCTATCCCCTCTGCCGAACCGCTATGATGAGATGTTAATGGTGCGTTTCAACAGCCTGGCGACGGTATTAACCATCAGCGTGGTGACCGTGGCCCTGTTACAGGGGCTGAGCTTCGGTATTCTGATGAGCATCATGGGATTGCCAGCGCTGTTTCTTGGCATTGGCATTGCAGTCGCGTCATTTATCCCGGTTGTTGGATCCGCATTGATCTGGATACCCGTAGCCATCTATCTCTATCTACAGGGGGAGGTCTGGCAGGCCATCCTGGTAGCCGTCTGGGGTGCTGTAATCATGGGATTTGTCATAGACAATATACTAAGACCGGTGATGATTCAGAAGATATCCAAAGGCTTACCTGACGGCGGAAACCTCGGCGCGTTGGATCACACGCTGCTGACGGTTCTCTCAACACTGGCCGGCCTGATCCAGTTCGGCATTATCGGAATGCTGTTCGGCCCGGTTATCGCCGCCATGGCCATCGCAATCTTCGATGTCTATGAGCAAATTCACGGGGACCGGCTGGACCGGGGCGACTGTTAACCCGGCCGCTTAAAAAAGAAGTCAACCAGCTGTTTTTTAAAAGATATTTCTGGGATATTACTAAAGTAAGCGGGATAGAAGTGAATAATTCAGGTTATTCGAGAAGTCTATTCCTGTTCAGGGATACAGTTTCCACATAAACTGCCGTTAACCAGGGTGAACATCCTATTCGACCAGAGGTAATATTATGGACGTTTCCGGTGCCGGCTCCCCATCTGCCAGTATGCTCTCAACTATCGCGACCAAAATGGAAACCAATGTTGCCGTGCAAAAGAAAGAGATGGAGATGGAAAAAGAGACTGCAGCAAAACTCATCGAGTCAATAAAGCAGAGTGCACCGAAACCAAATGCCACCGGTTCAGTAGGGGGCAACATCGACGTTATGGTCTGAGTGGTTTTTTTCCTAAAGCATCAGCCATAAACCAGCCTTGGCTTACATAAGCAACCGGATTCAATCGGCTTCGTAGGTCTCTGAAAACTCCTTGCGGGCGATGCGGTAAATCTCGATATCCTCTTGTAACGGTAGGGTGGTAACGAACATATCACCCTCCTCGACATATTGAGCCTCACCCCAGGGGGCCGAGATATAGAATGAGCCCTGTTGTTGAAAGAGGTTTAGAACACTGCGGTCCACCTCGATACCTTTTACTCTACCCAAGGGTTTGTATACACTCCAAACATCATCAAGCTTACTCTCCTCGGTATAGCGTTGCTCGAATTTTGCGCCGGACACGATGTAGAGTTCCTTGGCCCCGGTCTGGTTTTCAACCAGGTAATCACCCTTATTGGCAATATTGACCGTTTCGCGACCTGACTCGACCACCGAGACAATCTCCTCTCCCTCCTTTGCGGCACGGGCCTTTACAATCTGGAACTTTTTGAAATCTCGGCCAGCTTCCAGCAGCACCGGTCTGAGGATTTTGACAAGGTCTTTTTGTTCGATGCTGATATCGGATTTAAATCCATCGATAAGCCGATGAAAATCCTGTTGTGTGGCTTGTGGCACCTGCTCCACCAGCAATTCTAAAAATTCGATACAAAGCGCCAGCTCCCAGTTTGCCATACCTCGCAGTGCAACAATATCGGCAAGTGCTCTTGCCTGCTTCAAATCAGCATGGTGGAATGCAACAAGCAGGCGCGCGACATCAACCCACTTATCACCGGCATTGATCAACTCTTTGTGATCACAGACATGCAAAATGTGGTCGGCCAGGTAAGTTGTGGCATTCTTATAGGTGTCACGATCGGCCAGCGGGTACAGAGCCAATAGATTGCGTGCGCAGCCATAGTCGTTGAGATCGAGCTTTAAGCCTGTCTCATACTGTTTTATCGAGGCCTGCAACGCCAGCCTTTTCTTTCGTGCATTGCGCAAATCGAAGTAGCGCTGTTTATAAAACCCACCCAACAGGCGACAACGTTCGCCGCTGTTCCCATGTTCATCGATCAGTGTTTCTATCTCTGCGATTGCTTGATCAAGGTCCCCGGTTTTACTCTTGGCCAGGGCAATCTGTTCTTGGAATAAAGGTATCTTTTGCTGCTTGCTGTTTAGCTTCAAATAAAAATCACGCAGTGCTTGCCAACCTAATACATCCCTGACAAGCGTGAACAGTTCCCGTATAGAATAGTCTGGCAGACTGTCCGTTTGGTACCTATTCAAAATTGCTAACGCGGCCTGTTTGGCATCAAGGGCATTTGTCTTTAATCTACAGGCCCTGACATCTGTCTGGAACTTGATGACCTCGTCTCGCAGCTCGCTTAAGTAAGCACTTTCACCTGCATCCTGGAGGTCTTGATCGATCAGTTCACGGACAGGATTATTCGATGCATTCTGAGTACGGAGGTTTTGCAGGATCTCCTGTCGAATTTGGTGGTAATCCTGTTCCGTAGGCACTTCCGTATTCAAGGTATAAGTGCTTCTTCGGATCTGGGCCAAATCAAAAACCGGATCGGCCCAGCCGGCACTAAAAAGCATACATCCATGAACGCTACCTCCGTGTCGCAACCCCGTTTCGTAATAAACATTGGCATTGGGAATCGATATATCGGCTACAACAAGGTCAGCAAGTATCAGTTGTGCCACCATATCGCGAATTATTTGTGAGCCCTCTTGAACATCGGCACGAACAGGCAGGTAACCTGCCTCCTCAAGCGCGGGGTAATAAGCATGATTCCATAAGGCATCAAAGTCAATTTTACTTGGCACATCTGTATTGATACGGGCACCGGTCTCTTTGGTACCAAAGGGCATAGCGACAAAGGCAATTTTCTTAGGCGCCATAATTCTGCTTCCACATCAAGGTTGATCAACCTAACCTGCTTTCTCGTGAAGCCGTTATTACTGAGTCTTAGTATACAAGATTAAAATCCTTATCAAGTCTTGTGAGTAAAGCTACGTGACCTCAGGCACCACCGTCCAGTTGTCCGCATCAATATTATCTCGTTCCCACGCTGGAGCGTGGGAACGAGAAAAGGGAGTAATTATCACCTTATGAGATGGAGACATCGGGTTTATGGGAACAAGTCAGATGTGATTCATCGTTATCAGTCAGTTCGTTAATTGGAAAGGGTTTGCAGATATGGTATCCCTGGGCATAATCGATTTCCATCTGCTGCAATTCATTCAGTATTGCTTGACTTTCCACAAATTCCGCGATGGTTTGCAGATTCATAGTGTGGGCAACTTGATTGATGGCATTCACCATGGCTCTACCCACCGGGTCGACAACGATCTCCTTGATAAAGGAACCGTCAATCTTAAGATAATCCACCGGCAAGGTTTTCAAGTAAGAGAAAGAAGACATCCCCCGGCCGAAGTCATCCAGTGAAAAGCGACAACCGAGCACTTTAAGGGTCGTTATAAAATGGCGTGCCGCGGATAGAGAAGTGACAGCAGCTGACTCTGTAATCTCGAAACAGATTTCCTGCCCTCTTACATCCCCGTTCCTTATTCGGCGCTCAATATAATCCAGTAAGGACTTATCACCCAACGACTTAGCGGAGAGGTTGATGGAGAATCGGATACCCTGGCTCTGCCGGCATTGCGGCAAACAGTCGAATGCATGATCAACCACCCAGCGGTCCAGCAGGGCAATCATGTCGAAACGTTCCGCTGCCGGAATAAAGGCGCCGGGTGGTGAGATATTGCCGTTCTGATCTTGCAGGCGAACCAGTATTTCATAATGACTTGGTTCCGATACAGAGGTGGATAGGGGCGCGATAGGTTGGCAATAGAGTTGGAAACTGTCATTGTTCAGTGCTTCGCTAAGACGGGTTACCCAGAGCATATCACCATGTTGACGGACCAGGTCTGCGTCAGTTTTCCTGTATAGCTGAACCCGGTTACGTCCCAACTCTTTCGCCATATAGCAAGCCGCGTCGGCGGCACTGAGCAGGTTGCTGACACCACCGCTGTTCCTATCTATACCTACCGCGCCTATGCTGACTCCCACGGCAAAGCTCTTTCCATCCCAGGTAAAACTGAAATCCTGGACAGCCTGGCGTAGGTTATCCGCTACCCTCAAGGCATCATCCACGCTACAGTGTTTAAGCAGTACACCAAACTCATCACCTCCGAGACGGCCAAGGGAGTCGTTTTGACGAATTCTGTCCTGGATTGCACCATGGAGTTGCTGGAGCAGGGCATCGCCTGCGATATGGCCACAGGTGTCATTGACGATCTTGAACTGGTCAAGATCCATGTAGAGCAAAACATGCTGGCTGTCATCCAAGTTGGCCTCGTACAGGGCCTCGGTAAGGCGGCGTTCGAACTCACGACGATTGATCAAGCCGGTAAGGGCATCGTGGGTAGCCTGATATGATGCCCGCTCCTTCTCCTCCTCAAGAGCCTCGGCGGTACGGCGATGATTATCAACTTCCCCTTGTAGCTCTTGATGATAGGCCGCGAGTGTCTTTCGCATATCACAAAAGGCACGCGTTAGTTCCCCGATTTCGTCACCGCTTTGATGCGGAAGATCCGCCTCGTAATCGCCGTCACTTAAACGCTTGGCAGCCTGTGAGAGTATGTTTAGACGCCGTCGCACCTGCCACTCCATCAAACCAGCGATAACCAGCACGAAGATGACTAGTAGCAACAATAGCACCAAGCTAAGGTTCATCTCCAGGTCATTAATCTCTGCCAACAGGGGAGTAACATCTCGGGTGACTTTGAGTTCGGCCAGGGGAGGTTCGACAAAACCCACGGACTGAATCCGTGTCTGGGTAACGCGTGGAAAACCGCTAGGATCCGGGAGGCTGCCGAGAGGAAAAAGACGGTCTCCAGCATTATTCACGAGTTCGATGGAGAGCCAGGTTTTATTCTCTTCCAATAGAGCATCCAGATTTTCGTAGACGTTTGCCAGCTGGTTCTCCAACAGCAGTGGGATCAAGCCCTCGGCCACGCTGATAAGGTGCGCATTCCAGTTTTGTTCTGATTGGCGGAGTATGGAATCGGCCACGTCGGGGAGCCACATATAGCGGAAATAGAGTCCAAACAGCAGACTGAATAGTAATAAAGGTGTAAATAGCTTGACTCTTAGTTTCATTGGCTGCCTAGTGTGGTGTAACGAATAAATGGCACATATCAGCGTGACGAGAAGCCGTTAGCTGCGCCCCGCAGGAAGTGCCCTTGGGGTGCAAGGCGCGTCGCGCAGGGAATGGCATGCCCTTTACAAGCGACGCAACGCCGCAGATGACGGCTTCTCGTCGCGCCCGAAGGGAGGCCCACAAATGCCCCAATACGGCGTTGCAGTCCTTGTTAA
>JASFJX010000228.1:0-6193 GCA_050119385.1 Candidatus Thiodiazotropha sp.
CAAGGCATAAGGCGCATAGACCCAGAACCTGGCATTCCTGATCGGGTCAGCTCCCGGGTTCTTTACAATCACCGAGTATTTCACGACTCTGTTGGTGGGAAGGTTCGGCGACTCCACCTCTTCTTTGTCGAAAAACCAGTATCCCAATACAACTGCCAACGCGAGGAGAGGAATTGAAAACAGTACGCTTTTTCTCATCCAAAAACTCATCCTGAACAGCTATCCTTTTTTTTGAATCCTTGCCTCGCCCTCTGCATCTGAGCCTGATTCGTCATCCAATAGCGCCTGAGCGCCTCAACGCCCCCTGCAAGATAATGGATTCCTATCAAACCACGTCCTTTTAAGGCTTTCTTTATCCGCTGGTAGCCATTACCCGTCTTACTTACAACAAGAAAACTAAAAAATTTATCGCTTTCAGAAGATTGTACTCTTTGACCGATTTGATGGGTGAGCAAATCGATATCCTGGTCATACCCAATGACTTCTGAGGCACCTGTACGATCAACTAGCACCTGCGCAGAAGAATCAAGACCGATAATTATCCATAACCGTTCATTCAAGGTACTCATGTAGTCGGAAGGTTTCAATTCACTTGCTGATATTGATTTACCTGTCACAGGGTAGCCGGCCTGAGACCAGGCTGCCACACCACCCTGAAGCACGCTGACCCGGGTGAATCCGCTGTTCTCAAGTTGATGACAAAGACGCTCAATATCCCTATGCCGAAAACCACTGTTGAACAATACTGTATGGCCGGATTTAAATTGGGTTTTATGTTTAACGAGATAACCTGGAACATTCAATGAGGTTGGGATTGTCTGATTTTGATAGTCTTGCGGGGATCTGACATCGATCAACCAAAGAGCACCGCTTTTCCACGCTACGTAAACATCTTCAGGAGAGACCAGACAATGAAAATCAATCGCCGGCCTGATGCCTTTCTCCGCCGTCAGAGGCGAATAGATATCGTCGACTTCACCCACCTGATCCCCACCTGTTTGACAGTCGTTGCCATTGTTATTAAGCACGTGTGAAAAGTCTTGACTTGAAACAGTGCCGAGAACCACTGTAAAAGCTAATCCAACCAAAAGAACATTACAGATACCGTTCATCGCCAAATTCCTGGCATGTCAATCGTGACCCTGGGATAACCAGGGGCGATGGTCACCCAATAGTCGCAGTAAACAGTCACGGATGTCGTACCATCATCGATTACTGCATAGATCCAATAGGTACCCGGCTCGACTTCTTTCTGCCAATAGTACAAATCTTTGGAAGCATCGGGATCTTCCCGAATAACATCGGTTATGAGCGTACCATCGGCACCACTATCGTCATCGTCATAATAGAGACTTATTTTTGCATTGTTATCCGGATCTGAATCTATCCACTTCAACGTGAGTAGTGCGCGCACGTTATCCATATCTGCCGATGGCCAGACAAACTCAAAGGTCGGCGGGTCGTTGACACCATTATCATCGACATAAAAGTTACTCACCGCTGACCAGTCACTCACCCCTTCATTGCCATCATCGGCGCGTACACGCCAGTAGTACCTTTGGTTGTCGGTCAAGGGCGTTTCAAGCGGCCATGTCGTATCCTTTGTTTGGTGCTCGGCAAGTAGCTGCTCGAGTTGGGCGTCAGCATAGAGCTCAAAGTGATAGGTCAATTGGTCGCCATCAGGGTCCTGACTTTGATTCACGGACAAGGTCGGTTGCAATGTTGGAACCCAGGCGTAATTACCAGGATTCAGTATCACCGGCACCGTCGGCGCAGCATTAGTGGCACTAATGTTGAAATTGGCGACCACCCAATCACTTTCAGCTGCCCCATCCGAGGCCTTGGCCCGCCAATAATAGGTGGCATCCTCAACCAGGTTTTCCAGGAGCCAGATCGTTTCCGAGGCGGTTTCAGGAATCGGCATAGAAACACGCAGCTCATCACTATCAAAGGTCTCTGCACGATCGACTTCGAATATATACGAGATCTCATCACGATCCTGATCGGTTGAATTCTGTATAACCAGCGCTACCTGGAGTTCGTCGATGACGCTACCAGACTGCGGAGATGAGATCACCGGTATGGATGGAGCCTGATTGGCTGTATTGACGAAGAAGCCGGATATCGGTCCCAGGGTTGTCAGTCCATGTTCATCGGACACCCGACCCCGCCAGTAGTAGTAAGTGTCTTCCTGCAGGAGAGGTTCCACCACCCAACCCGTAGCGCCGCCCACACCCGGCGCAAGTCCTTCCACCGAGGCTATTGGCGTAGACATATCATCATACATAGATACCTCAAAACCGTAGGTTAGCTGATCAAGATCGGGGTCATTGGCGTTATTTATCGCCAGCAATGGATCAAGACGATCGACTTCCATGCCATCCGCCGGTGCGCTAACGGTCAACGCCCCAGGCGCATCGTTCTCGGTATTGACCCTGAAACGCCCCTCGACCCACTCACTGTATAAGGTACCGTCGAAGGAGCGTACTCGCCATGTGTAGGTCATATCATCCTGCAACGGAACACCCGGCGACCAGCTAGTTGTCTCTTCTTGCGACTCGGCTACATCATTAGCTTGAGCCACCTGCTCTGTCATCTCGGAATCTGCATAGAGTTCAAAGCTATAGTTGATCGCACTGGATCCGTCATGAATAATATTTCGAATCGTCAATAAAGGCTCTAGGGTAAGCACTTCCTCATCGTACATAGGTGATTCGATGATAGGCAACAAAGGTCCACTGTTGGGATCAGTATCCGCCAGATACTCTTCCAGGTCAGAAATACCATCACCATCCAGATCACCGATACCATCACGATCCAATGTGCCGAAATGCTCAAGTTCCCAAGCATCGTCCATGCCATCACCGTCGGTATCTGTGTTGGAATTGACGATGATCATGGCCGAGCGTGATGAGGAGAGAATGCCATCACTCGCTGTATAGGTGATGGTATAACGCCCAGCCTGACCTGCAGAGGGCGTCCAATTGAAAAAAGCAGTACCATCGCCATTATCGGCAAATATTGCCCCGACCGGTAAAGGTACAGCACTCAATACCAGCCTGTCGCCATTGGCATCACTGGCTTCCACAATAAATCCGACTTGATTGCCTTCGTAGGTACTCCTGACGGGTATAAATTGTAAAAGGGGCGCAACAGGACCCGTGGTAATGTCATCCATCTGAATGGAATAGATACCGGTTGAATTAGTATCAAACAGGTTTATTGCATAGTCCCAGCTCATCGGCGTGGTGTTACGATTTCGGCTCTTCGAAATCCAAGCGTTCTCAGTAGGGATCAGTTTTCCATCCGAGCGTATGACACGGACTATTGATTTCTGACCACTGTGAGGATCGGGTATTTTGATGGCGGAGAATCCTTGGATGGCGGGATGCTCCAGTTGATAGGTTAGTTGTGTTCCATTCTGATTTTGACGATCGAGAGTCGCGTCAGTAGACAAGTCACTCACTTCCGTATCGATAGAGTCGGATTCATAAACCCGTAAAACATCGCCATCTTGCGCCAAAAAGTCACGCACACCATCTCTGCCCGGTAAATCGACCCGTACATCATGTACCAGCAGATGGGTGTTCGTCGCATCAAGGATTGATGTCAATGACCCACCCAGTTCATCTGCGTGGGAAAAGACTGCACTGAACTCCACAAACTCGCCGGACAATGTACTTGTCATCTGCCAACGCCCAACCTTGGACCGGCCTTGCGGTATATCGCCGAAATCGATAAGTAGCGTGGGTATAACAGGCCTGTCATCTACTGAACTCGTCAAGATTTCGAAACCGATCAACAAACCCCCTTCATTTTTGATGATTTTCGGTTGCGCGGAATCTATCCTCAGGTTCTTGGCTTCCGCCAGACCGTTATTACGCACCCGTACACCTAATGTAAAAGGCTCTATCGGTTCAATGTCCGCCGTCAATGGATCATCAGCATTGACCTCGCGGGTTAGAAAATAGTCCAACGTCAATTGAGGCAGGGGTTTAACAGTTATGAAATCGGGTGTCACTGTGACACTTTCCTGCTCACCGCCGAGCGAGTAGTTCAGGGTGGCCCCAACATAGTAAAGCTTTCCACTTGGTACATCCTCGGCGGCACCTGGAGCAGGAATAATCAACCAATGAATTTCCGCGACACTCGACGGTGCAACTGTGCCCTGACCACTAACATCCGATATGTTGTCCATGCTGTCTACACGGATGAAAAACTTGGCGGTGGAATTATCAGGATCGGAACTAGCGAGAACATTGCGGCCTTCTTCGTCCTCAAACAACACTTCAACATCAACGCTTTCAATAGGCAGCGTATCCAGACCGTTACTGATGCGCATCATGGCATCGAAGGCCTGTCGCTCTAAAGTCAACTCTTGCTTGATTTCGATTTTGACCTGAGCGCAAACCGTGTCGGCTTGAGTTAGTTCCGGGAAAAAAATAGCGAGAAAGAAAAGCAGAGCTACCCAAAAAGGTAAGTTAACCTTTTAATCCATTTCCAATCGAGCATATACTTCTCATAGCCAACGGAACCTATAAGGTTCCTCAGAATCCATTTCTTCCTTATATTATTCTTTCTTCATGCATTCATTTCAATACATTTAAATTTTCAGTGATTAAATACTTAACTGATTAGCAATAATACTTAGCCAATAGGCCGGAGACTTAGCAGGCAGTTAAGTTGTATAATAAAGCTGTAAACATTCACAACGAAATACGATCGACAATAAGTTTTAAATTAGTTCTGACTATTTCAAAAATCACTTTATTATTCGCAGATAAACAGGATTCGAAATACGAATTTCTATGTAATTATTTTGACGCCCTATACACAATACCAGCCTCTATACAAGGTAGTCATACAGCCAAACCTGATTAACTTGCTCTACTGAATTTAGACTACTTCAAAGACTCAAGAGAAAGCACTTAATTGATACTTCACCTGATACCATCTGAACACAGAATATTTTTTCTTCGGCGATTGTGCTATGTTGAGACCATGATCAGCTGCAGCACAACGACGACCAGCCTGTCGTGACATCCAAACAGTACGTGGCAGCCGGCAAACCGCATCAGTACCACAAGTACATGCATTTTTCCGGAATCACTCAATACTTCCGGCTTCTCAGTTTTGTTGTCTTACGATATATCTTCTGCTGGTGAGCGGTTTCTCAACGGTATACGATAAATGACATACTCTGAGTTTCTGAAAACTACAATTCGTATATGGATCATTTTTTGATGATTAACCAAGCCAGCCAGAGGTACGCCAATGCATGATCGTCTGACCCTAGCCAGGGAATTTAAAAGGATGCTGCCGGAAGCGTGCGTTATCTATCGCGAGGAGGAGCTGATTCCCTATGAGTGCGATGGCCTCTCCGCCTATCGCAAAGTCCCTTTGATCGTACTGCTCCCCTACAGCGCCGATCAGGTGGTTGAGATTCTGAAATATTGTCATCAGCATAAGATACCCGTGGTGGCCCGGGGATCGGGCACCGGTCTTTCGGGCGGTGCCCTGCCTCATGAGGAGGGTGTATTACTCAGTCTTGCCAGACTGAATCAAATTCTCGAGATAGACAACGAAAATATGCAGGCAAGGGTACAGCCGGGAGTGCGAAATCTGGCGGTCAGCGAGGCCGCTAAACCCTACGGCCTCTACTATGCCCCCGATCCCTCCTCCCAGATCGCCTGCTCCATCGGCGGCAACGTGGCGGAAAACGCCGGTGGGGTACACTGCCTGAAATATGGCCTGACCCTACACAATGTCCTACAGGTCACCCTGATTACCATCGACGGGGAGAAGCTCACCCTGGGTAGTGGTGGCCTCGACGCCCCCGGTCTCGACCTGCTGACCCTGATCACCGGCTCGGAAGGGATGCTGGGTGTGGTTGTCGAAATCCTGGTGAAACTATTGCCGATACCTGAGCGGCAGCAGGTGGTACTCGCCGCATTCGATGATATCGAGACCGCGGGCAATGCGGTGGCCCAGGTCATCGCCAAGGGGATTCTGCCCGCAGGGCTGGAGATGATGGATAGCCTGTCGATTCGCGCTTCGGAAGATTTTGTGCATGCGGGTTACCCCACCGAGGCGGCGGCGATCCTGCTTTGCGAGGTGGATGGGGTTGATGCCGAGGTCTCTGAAGAGATTATGCGCGTCAGGGAGATCCTACTGAAGTCAGGGGCCACCGAGG
>JASFJX010000229.1:0-6171 GCA_050119385.1 Candidatus Thiodiazotropha sp.
GTTAATAAAGCTGTTAGGTTTCACAAAGGAGAATCTCAGATGGGTAAACTGAATGAAATATTCTCAGGCACATTCATGGTGCTGCTCATTATCGCCTATTTTGGAAGTCTCCCGTTAGCAATTATATTTGGTGACAAATGGGATGTTGTTATATCCCTATTTATACCTACATATGGGTTCTGGGTAATGCTTGGTGCAGTTCTATAACTCATGTTAAAAATGTAGCAATAGTATGTGCAGTAGCAGCAGGGGTAGGCCTGTTGCCCTTACCGTACACATACTACGTGTTATTACGTTTGCTTTTCTTTATTTATCTTTATGGAGCCTAAGTGGCATGAAGTTTTTCCGTAAATTTCGCCAATCACTCCACGGTGAAGGTGGCGTTATCACCGTTCAGAGTCGTTCCAGTGATCTCACTGCGGCGCTTTCCGATGTATCTTTTCAGCCCACGTTAATCATCGGTTTCGTGTCTCCTCATGTGGATATTGATCGCGTCGCGAATGTCATACGAGGCAAATTTCCGTCTACGCCGGTTGCATTGTGTACCACGGCGGGAGAGCTATGCGGCAATCAGGGAAAACTCTACTGCGAGACTGACACCCAATGGGATCAGGTCATCTTGCAGTGTTTTGACGCCAGCCTGGTGGCGGAGGCTGAGCTTGTGTCCGTGCCCCTGGGTTGCGAAGACCTGAAGCAAGGCAAGATCACTACTCCGCTCAAGCAAAGAATCGAAAAGCTGACCAGTCGGATCAATGGTTTGCGTGTGGATATGGACCTCGACCACCGGGATACTCTGGCCTACATACTGTTTGATGGGCTTTCGGCGTCCGAGTCTTTTTTCATGGAAGCGCTCTACAATTCGGGCCGGCTCCCCTGCCTGTTCGTGGGCGGATCGGCGGGCGGCAAACTGGACTTTGCCCATACGTTCTTGCATGACGGAAGGCAACGCCTTGAAAACACAGCGCTTATCACCTTCATCAAGCTGTCTCCGGGAGTGCGTTTCGGTGTTTTCAAGAGCCAGAATTTCGAACCGGTCGGAGAAAAGTTCGATGTTCTGGCGGCCTCGTTGGAGCAGCGCTTCGTCACCCAGGTGGTGGACCAGAATGGCCGGGTGCGGAATGTGGTCGATGCGTTTTGTGATTACTTCAAGTGCGCCCCGGAATCCCTGGACAAGCAATTGGCAGAATACTCTTTCGCCATCACGACCGGTGAGGAGCTATATGTTCGCTCGGTTTCGCAAATCGATCTTGAGCACGGGCGCATTCACTTCTACTGCGACATCGCACCCGGCGATGAACTGCTGCTGGTGAAGCGTACCAGCCTGGTAGAGACCACGCGTAACGACTTTAAGCGTTTCATGCGCGATAAACCGGCACAGCCGATAGCTGGCATCCTCAATGACTGCATTTTGCGGCGTCTCTACAATAGTAACGAATTGTCGGCCATGAGCGGGGTGCTGCAAGGTTCTCTGGCCGGGTTCTCGACGTTCGGTGAAATTCTTGGGCTGAACCTGAATCAAACACTTACCGCGATATTCTTTTTTCGGGTCGAAAAAGGCGCGGATTTCAAAGACGACTACATCGATAGTTTTCATGCCCATTACAGTGAATTTAAGGCATTCTTTCTGCGGCGTCAGGTTGCCAAGTTTGCCAGCTTGTCGCGGGTGGCGGTACAACAGATCGAGGATTTCAAGTCCGAAGATTTCGAAGGCCAACTCAATACCGATGGCCTTGACGAGTCCATGGTCGGCCTGTTCGACGGCCTGAACCAGCTGGGTGGAACCCTGGACGCAGCATACAAGCAGCGCGATTCGATCAGCCAACAGATCGAGAACTGTACTCAGGATCTGTATACCTCCATGCAGACCTTGAACGAGCATATCGAGCTACAAGACAATACGGTGGCGCAAACTGCCAAGGTAATCAATGAGTTAAGTGCGGAGTCTGAGCGGGTTGCCGAAAGCGCTCTGGGATTGGCAAAAGATAGTGGGCGCACACAGAGCGTGGTGGAAACCATTCAGCAAATCGCAGATCAAACCAACCTGCTGGCACTCAATGCCGCCATTGAGGCCGCTCGCGCCGGGGAGGCGGGACGAGGGTTTGCCGTGGTGTCGGATGAAGTCCGGAACTTGGCCGAGAAATCTCATGTCAGTGCCGAGGAGATCAGCAAAGACATCAGCCGACTGTCAGGCGAGATTGTCCACGTAGCGGAAAGCATCGAAAAGCAATCGGGTGCAGTGGCGAATCTTTCCCAACACCTGCGAAGTATTGAAGAGTCCAGCGCGCATACACGCGAGACTGCTGATCATACGCGGCAAGTGGCAGACCTGCTTCAAGCGCTAGTGGGAAAAGAGTAGCGAGATTGGTATCGGAGCTTGGGGAACACTAGCATTTCATCCGTTTTTTGACGGTCAAATCGACAAATAATTATTCATAAAATCAATGGGTTGTGATTGCTGTTTTTTAAAAACTTCATATTATCAATTCACCAATACACTTTTCTAAAGTAGTTTCTAGAAAAGCGCCAGGTCGCCATTTCACCCACGCAACGCCGCGATACCGGCATAATGTGGGGTCCTATAAAAAAGCACGACGATGGAGGCAGTCCATGGTCCTACACTGGCAAACACCTTACCCACGCACAATCATCCACTAGTTGACCCGAACGACCCATCTGATCAAAGAGAACTGGTGCCACTTAATAGACTCTCATATCAGGGAACCCATGGGTTAAATACCCTTAACGTAGATCATACCTATACCACTGAACCGGCTGGTATCGATGCATATCAAGCTGATTATTATCAACTTGATGGAATTGAAGGGTACATATACCCATGTGATGAAGTACCTCAGCCTTCTGGAACTGTACAACTATATCGTAAATACAATCCAACACGTGATGATCACGCCACTTTCCCTGAAACCATGCTATCAGTGATGACTGATCTAGGATATACAGAAAACAAAGGCAGCGCCGCCACTTTGCCAATTACATCTGCGCTCATGGTTGTTTTTCTCCGTCGTGATAACGGTCATCGCCGCTCTTGCGCATCCCTGCGCTCGCGGCATTAGCACTTCCATGTGCGTCATGAACGCTTCCGCTGGGCGAGAAGTCCAGTGGAAAATCCCTTTTTCTGCCTTGATAGGCAGGGATGTTGCGGTTATTCTCCCTATACTTAGCAGGCTTCGCTCAGGCGTGTGGAGGTCAATGCTATGTGGCCTGAGTGTTGGTCAAACCATTCCGCTCGGTGATCAGCTTTTCAAGAATCAGATCCATCCGGTCCACAGGCAGGGAGTAGTGTCCTTCGCCTTCGATCAGATGGATCTCGCTTCGGGGCAATGAGTCGGCCAGGCTTTGACCATGCAGAAGCGGCACCGTCTCATCCTCTGTGCCATGCCATATGTTTGCCGGAATGGTAATTTCTGCAGGATCGAATCCCCAGGGGCGGGTGTAGAGCGCCATCTCCTGCAATAGGGCGTCAGCTCCCTGGCGTATAGACTCTTTCATAGAGGCTGTGATGGCCGTACGCACCAGGCCTCGCTTGAGAACGGCCCTGTCAGATAGAGGGACAAAACCGAGCATCATCTGATAGATCAACTGGGGCCAATGTTGGGCCAGTGGCACGACACCTATGCGGTCCGGAGCGATCACCCGCAGCTTGTGTTGCCGTGCCGGCAGATCGAAGAGTAACGCCTCCAGGCGGGAGCCGGGAAATCCGTGACAATAGAAGGTCGGCTCGCCCTGCGGATCGCCATACTCGGCATAGCCGAGTCTTCTGCCATCCAGGAGTTTGACGATCTTCGACTCTCTATATCATCGGTTGTGGGGCTTTAGCATCATTTTGCTGACTATCAACTGGTGATTGTTTCATCCTTGATCACTCCGTTCGTAAAGCCTGACAATGGCTTAAGCGATTCGAGCAACATCGCTACCGATTGTTGCCTTTCGTCTACATCGAATCGGGCAATATACGGTGCGGCAAGCGCGGCACCCTACTGACTATCGAAGTAGGGTGCGGCTTGCCGTACCGTATCTGTCTCGACACTCAATTGACCTCGTTCGGTTTCGGTTGTTCACACACTGAGTAATCAATACTCATTGTCAGTGGATCCGCATCAGCCGACAAGGGATAGCGCGCTCCGGCTTCTGCGGCATACAGGCCTTCCGCTTCGATCTTGAGGCGATCGGCTAGCGAGGCGTAGTGGTAGAAGATCATGCGTCGCCACTGCTGCGGGCGGTAGGCCCGGCGTATATCCGACAGGGCGGTGTGGGAGGGATTGGGATCGACACTGCAGTCGTGAAAGATCAGTTCGCCCCGGCTGGCGTAGTGGATCAGCACTTCCGGGATCGGGCGGGTGTCGCCGGTATAGAGGAAGCTGCCCTGCAGGGCGATGCCGAAGGCGGTGTCATGCTCGTGGTGACGCACCGGAAAGACATTAAAAAGCAGGTGGTTGAGCCAGAAGCGCTCCGATACCGGAATCAGTTGAAAGGCGTCCCAGAAGTTTGAGCCACCCTCCGCCAGCATGTTGGGATAGTCGGCGATACGGCGCTGCAGAATGGGCAGCAGCTTCACCGGCACGTAGAGTTTCGGCGTCAGGCTGGGATGGCCGGTCATCAGGCGGTAGAACCAGCCCTCCAGGCCGCCGATGTGATCGAAGTGAGGGTGAGTGATGAACAATGCGGGGGGCTCCATACCGGCGTAGGCATCCCGGAACCGGCTCAGGGTGTCCGGCCCGCAATCGATCAGTAACAGCGGGGTGCCGTTTTGCTCCAGCACGGCAGCGGAGGAACCGAGATCCGTCGCCTGGGCATTGCCGACACCCAGGAAGCGCAATGAGAGCACAGAGGATGTGGGCGGTGATTGATGGTCGATAGGGCGCATATCGAGCCTGAACTATACGCCGCTATTTTTACCGAGCTTTTACAATCGTCACCAAGCAGGAACCGCCTGCCTCTCAAGCATTCTAGCAGGGTAGGGGGTGTCTGGAGATCCTGCCCTTCTTCCTCTGAAAGAAGGGCAGGATGAAGACCTGGCTATAGGGTTCAGTTTCGGATGTCAGGAACCATCCGCCAGATACTGCTGCACGGCGCCCATCTGGTGGACACTCGGACGCTGACGCTCTATGTAGCGTGGCATGCGGGACAGGGCGGCAGAGGCCTTCGCCTCGCTCTCGAACTGGCCATAGACCAGGGCGAAGCGTTGGGAGACATTAACATCTACCGGCACATAGGATAGGTCATCCTTGAAATAGTGGCTGTAGCGCTCGGCAAGCTGATACAGCTCCTGCTTATCGCAGAGGGTGGCGACATGGATCACGTACTGCCCTGAGGGCTGTCGGGCCAGCTCAACAGCTCCATGGAATGGAGCGCGCTATGCTTCAAGCAGCAATCACGGAGCGGTCGCCACACAGCCCACCCTATAAACGCCATCGGCCGGAGCAGACGCTTCTCTATCACATCATCGAGCGGCACTACCCGGCGTTCAGGGATGTGATGGTCGCGCAGGGCAAGGACTTGCCCCTGCACGTACAACAGGAATTTGCCGACTACCTCAAATGCGGCCGTCCGGAGTTGCGGCACAAGCCTGGGAACGGCAGAAGCTGCGGTCCTAGTGCTGAAGCCGTGGACAGAACACCCGAACAGCTCTACGCGGTAAGCAACAGCAGGATAGGTTGCCTGGTGGCTTGTTGCCCGAAATAAGGCGGTAGACCAGAAAGGCAGTGGAAGAGGGTGGATTCAGCTGAAAACCCGGGGAGTTGAATAGAGTGAGGTCGGGTAGACGGGTATCTCAAGTGTATTCTGCCACCAGTTTTCTGCCTTGATAGGCAGGGATGTTGCGGTTATTCTCTCTCGTATAGACGCCCCTATTGTCAACCTGAATTTTCACTTTCTTGATCGTAGAGCGGGTGTAGACCTTGGACTAACATCCTCGTATTCGCGTGCTGGTTAACGCATTAAGATCTGTCCGTTTTGGGGTTACCACAACCTATACACAGGAGCTTTCGTTACCGATTTCTAAAGGAGGTTACGTGGGCTTCCCAATCTCTGTCTTATCCTCCGGACCAATCCGTTTATTCAGGCAGATGACAAACTGGTTTTATATCGTGTGTTCCTGGTATTGTTTCTTTAGGCGGCCACCTTCTGTAGTGACTCCCAGACAAAGCCGAC
>JASFJX010000230.1:0-6163 GCA_050119385.1 Candidatus Thiodiazotropha sp.
ACGTGCCTGCAGGTTGGTATCGTCGCGAATTCGGCTAACGATATAAGCGTGAGATTGCCAGTTATTCGGCATGTTGGACTCTTCGCCTATAGATTGTAGTAATCTGATCAGCTGGCTGCCATCCGGGTCTACGAATAGTTGCAGTGCTGCGGCTGGCAGCGATATCAGTCTGTTTTCCCCGGTGAATGTCCAGAAACGACTCACTCTGACCGGTATTTTGGGTAGTACGAAAGGGGCGATACCAACGGCAGCTTCGGCCAGTGATTCGGTTGGTGGTATCAGCCTTTCGATATCCACATTTGCTTGCTCACCAGAGACCTGTTGTTGCTCCAAATAGGCTACGAGCAGGACATTTCCGGCGCGCTGCAAGGCTTTTTTCATCGACTCATCGGACCCCGGATCACGCGTCTTTTTAAAGAAGATATCGTAAGCGATTACAGCAACACCGGCTTTGCTTAGTCGATCAATCAATTTGGCATGGAGAAATCTGGGCCATTGCGGAATCTCTTCACCCAGTCCGAGCTGTTCCGCGGTCTGACCATTGATTGAGATGATAGCGACTTGCTCCGGAGGTTGTCGTTGCCCACGAAGTTCAAATAACAGGCTTAGCCCGATATTCTCCTCCCAGGAAGCACTGCCGGGTGATAGACAGATCGTGATGCCTAACAGACCAATGATCATGCCAAACAGTGTAGTAAGAGGAAAAATCTTCCTGAGTATTGGGTTTCTCGGATTAGAAGATACAGATACCAATGATTTACCGGCAGTTGACATCGATTTCGACCTGGTATGTGGCATTTTTTCTGTTAAAGTCTAAATTTAAGGTATTTCTCTGGTGGCCATAGTCAGGGGTAAAAGCAGCTACACAACATATTCTGCTAGGGCGTTTATCGAGCGTTCATGATCTGCAGCTATTTCGCGTAAAGAGTATATAATACGTATATGATAGAGAACGTCTCCATTTTTGCCGGTATGGCACCAAGTGATTTGGCGCTGATAGAACAGCGAATGGTTCGCCGGACCTATCCAAGAAATACCATTATCCTTTCGGAAGGGGACAATAGCGACTCACTCTATGTCATCCTGAGTGGCAAGGTGAAAGTCTATCTCAATGACGAAAATGGCAAAGAGGCGATCATTAATTATCAGGAGGCGGGCGAATATTTCGGCGAGCTATCCCTGATCGATGATTACAAACGATCGGCTTCTATCATGACCACGGTCAAGTCAACCATGGCGATTATGTCCAAACAGGCATTTCATCAGGTAATGAAAAGCAATCCGGATATTGCGATTCATCTATTGAAGGATTTGGTGCACAGGGTGAGAGCTTTGACTGATGAGGTCAAGGGCTTGGCTCTTTCGGATGTCTATGGACGGCTAGTCAAAACCCTTATGAGCCTCGCGATAGAGCGTGATGGTATATTGGTTATCGAGGGCCATGTTACCCAGCAGGAACTGGCGAATCGAATTGGTGCTTCGAGGGAAATGGTCTGTCGCATTTTCAAGGATCTCGTCAGAGGCGGATATATATCGACTGATGCCAATCAGTTCACGATAAATAAGCAACTACCTGCGCGCTATTGAAAATTAAACAATGATTAATTATTTTGCTGTTGTATTGTGCAACAGGCATATCTTCGTATAGTACTTTTTATGTTTCCAGTGAAATAGCGCACTGATCGGACGTGAATATTTCATAGCCTTCTATATCACAGTCGTTTTATCCTTTGAGTGGTGTTAATGCTCTTACCGAATATCTTGAAGCTCTGGATATAACCGGACAGGTGAGAACCAAGCGCCGGTTATCAGAACGAAAGAGAGGGAATACCTCCACTTTGGGTAGCGCTCTCCGTACTTGCGGAGAGTGTTTTTTTTATATTAACCTGGATGAAACATTCGGGTTAAGTCTTTATATCAGGTAACCCTATACCTGGATTCAGAATCTGATGTGGATCGAATTGTCGTTTGATTGCATGCATCAGATTTAGTCCTACTGGATCGATTTCCTGCTCCACGAAGGCTCGCTTCACTACCCCGATACCATGTTCCCCTGACAGGGTTCCACCCAAACCCAATACCAGGCTGAAAAGTGATTTCAGGCAATAGTCGCCTGCTTCGACTTGTTTTGGGTCGGCAGGGTCCAGCAGCAGATTGACATGAATATTACCATTCCCGGCGTGACCGAAGTTGACGATAGTGATGCCACTCTCCTGGGATAGGTTCTGCAGGGAATCGACCAGTTTGGGGATGCTTGAGACAGGTACCACTATGTCTTCATTGATCTTTTTGGGTGCAATATTTCTCAAGGCGGGGGATAGGGCCTTGCGCGTTTTCCAGAGACGGGCGATCTCTTCCTGGGTCTCCGCTGTGTGAACCTCCAACAGGCCTTCTGTTTTTGCCGCATTGGCCAACGCCTCGGCATCCTGTGTTATGCTGTGCTCAGAGCCATCGACCTCAATCATCAATAGCGCACCAACACGGCTGTCGAGGTGTAGATCGGAGAATTCCCTGACCATTTCCAGTGCGGTGCCATCCATAAACTCCAATGCACAGGGAATCACCGGTTGGCGCATGATCGAGGAGACTGCATTCGCAGCGCTGTGAATATCCCTGTAACTTGCCTGAAGGGTGCGTTTGGTTTGCGGTTTGGGGGTGAGTTTGAGGGTTGCCTCGGTGATGATTGCCAGGGTGCCTTCCGAGCCGATTAACAGGCGGGTCAGGTCATACCCGACTACCCCTTTGGTTGTCCTTACCCCGGTGGTGATCGTATCACCGCAGCCGGTAACGGCCTTCAGGCCAAGGGTGTTTTCCCGTGGAGTACCATACTTCACTGCCCGCGGTCCGGCTGAGTTATAGGCGAGATTGCCACCGATGGTGCAGACCGCTGCGCTGGACGGATCCGGTGGCCAGAAGAAACCCTCTTGAGCAATATGATCCTGTAGTTGCTTGTTGGTTACACCCGGCTCGACCCGTGCCAGACGGTTGTCCACATCAAACTCGAGGATCTGGTTCATACGCTCAAGTGAGAGCACAACACCACCTTGTTGTGGCACGGTGGCTCCGGTTGTTCCGGTTCCCTTGCCCCTGGGGATCAGCGGAATCCGCTGTTGATGGCATAGTTGCACAATGGCGACAATCTGTTCGTGATGTTGGGCAAACAGCACCGCTTCAGGTGTCGCCTGAAGGCGGCTGTTATCATAGCCGTATGGCAGACAATCAGCGGGATCGGTAAATATCCCATCCTCACCGGCGATGGCCTTGAATTGCCTGATCAGGCTTTTATCGAGATGAGTGTTCAAGGGTTAGATATACTCAAAGACACGCACTACACGACGAACACCACTGATATGGCGAACCACATCGGTAACCGCATCCGCTTCCTTTTTGGTTATCAACCCAAGCAGAAACACCGCTCCCCGTTCTGTAACCACCTTGACTCTGAGTGGGTCGAAACCTGGAATTTTGATCTTCGCAAGCCTGACTTTGACCTCAGTGGTTAAGGCGATATCGCGGCTGTTTTCAACCAGGGTCGAGGTGCTGCCGATCTCTATTTCGTTCACTACCCGGCGAACCCGCTCGATACTTGATGCCAGGCGTTCGGCTTTGCTGCGTAGCGCCTGATCTGATGCCTGGCCGGTCAGTAGTACAACCATGTTGTAGCTTGTGACATGGATGCTGCTTTGCAGTTTGAATCGCTCATCATTGGAGATCAACTCGTAGATCTTAAGCTCGATGCTTTGGTCCTCGACAATGGTCCCTGTGGTGCGTCTGTCATGCGCGACTGCGGCAGTGGCGGCAGCCCCCCCTACAACAGCTGCAGCACAGCCTTGCAGAATTATCACGGTAATGCAGATAGCGAGTAGAGTAGCGATATTATTATGCATAACCTTCCTCAGTGTGTAATAACCGGACAAGTGATTAGTTGTAGTTTAATTACCAAGCAACTGGTGGTCCACGAGGTCGCAGAGGCAGTGAATAATCAAAAGGTGGGTCTCTTGAATTCGTGCTGTGACATCCGATGGAACGCGGAGTTCGACATCCCCAGGGGCCAGGAGTTTCACCAGTTCGCCCCCATCACGTCCGGTTAAGGCAACGATGTTCATGTCTCGTTCATGAGCTGACGCTATGGCTTGGTTGACATTGCTTGAGTTACCGCTGGTGGATATCGCCAATAGCAGATCGTTTGGTTGACCGAGGGCCTCAATCTGACGGGAGAAGATTTTTCGGAAATCATCGTCATTAGCGATCGAGGTAACTGTCGAGCTATCCGTGGTAAGTGCGATAGCAGGCAGACCCGGGCGATCCCGTTCGTAGCGATTGAGCATCTCTGATGAGAAGTGTTGAGCGTCCCCAGCCGACCCCCCGTTGCCGCAGCTGAGTATCTTGTTACCATCAAGCAGGCGATTGAATATAAGTTCCGCAGCTTCTTCAATAGGTTGTGTCAGCATTGGCAGGGCATCGATCTTGGTTTGAATGCTCTGATTGAAGAGCATCTGTATTCGTTGTGTATTGGTCATCTTGCTACCAGGCTATCTGAATTGCATTCTTTATCCACTCGACAGGTGTGGATCCCGAACCGTTGAGCGCAAGAATGTCAAAGCGGCAAGCGCTATCTATGTGTTTTATCTGAAGATAACGATTCGCTGTCGCGAGCAGTTTTCGCTGTTTTTTGTAGGTTACTGTCTCCAAAGCGCGACCAAAATCGTTTGATTGACGAAACCGGACCTCTATAAAGACCAGCGTCTCGGCATCGCGCATCACCAGGTCGATCTCGCCTGTTTTACAGCGAAAGTTGCGTTCCTGAAGCTTGAGTCCCTGGCTTTGCAGAAAATCAAGCGCCTGTTGTTCGGCCTGTTGTCCATATTCCAAATGTTTGGCAATCATTGCTGGCTGCCTTGGGGAGATAGGTGGTAATTGGTGATCGGTGCCCGACTATCCGTTGGAGGGTATGAATAACTTGCGGGTTGTGCTTCAAAGGTGGTTTGACCTCTATTGTTGAACCGGTCCAGGCGGGGGGCGTAGCCGCTAATCGTTGCCAAACCGTTCTCCATATCCGCCCATGCGAGCAGTCTATGAATCCGGTTTCTCTCATCCAGATAGAGGGTTCCGCTTTTACCGCTGAACGTGCGGCCTGGTTGCGTCTGTAGATGTTGCAGTTGAGTCAATAAGTTATAGCTATCTATGCCCATGGCGAAGAGGCGGGCATAGCGTCCCTGGACGCCTGGCATGAGTTTTTCAAGATTGTGACGTGATAGTGGTCCACCTTGGTCCTCTTCGAATAACCAGGGAGTATCGACAAAACTGATTTTTCCCAGGTCACGGTCGAGTTCCGCCTGGGTTACGCCGGTATAGATATGGGATGTGGACAGGATGGGTAGGCGACCGGCATGGTAGAATTTGAGTTGTGGCCGTAGCTGTCTGGCCTTCTGCGGGCGAGCGGCGAGAAAGATGAAGTCAGCATCCTCCCTGGCACGGGATTCAGACTCAAATTGTCGTCCCAGCAGTTTCTTCAGTGCTTGAACCCTGGCTTCACTCTCATTGATGTTGAGCAACATACGAATCGGTATGGAGAAGTCATTCTCTTTGTCATTGTATTGCTGCTGTTCCATCACCTGTCCGCCCAGCGCCGACCAACGCTCATGAAAGCTTCTTGCGATGCGGTTGCCCCACTCTCCTGTGGGGGTCAGCAAAAGGGCACTTCTATGGCCTTCCAGCCAGGCACGTTCAGCGGCCTGCCGGGCCTCGTCCTCGGGAGCAAGACCAAACTGGAACAGGTTGGGATGGGTGAGTTCGGTATCATCAACCTGATTCAGCGCCAATATGGGATAATCCAGATGCTCCAGGCTCAATAACATCTTGACGGCATCCTTATTAAGGGGCCCGACGATCATTTTCGCTCCTTGGAGTATGGCCTGCTGATAGATGTGAAGGGTATCTTTCAGCTCACTGCTGTCATAGAACTGTAAAGAGGGTCTTAGTAGTGCAGGTTGCTGATACCAGGCCGCCATGAAGCCGTCTCTAACGGCTGCCGCCACCTTTGCATAGGGTCCGCTGCGGGGCAACATGATGGCAATATGATCTTCACTGCTAAATCCCTGCTGTTCCAGGTATCCGGCGAGTAGGGATTGTAATGCGGGGTGCTGAGGAAAGCGTTCACGCC
>JASFJX010000231.1:0-6106 GCA_050119385.1 Candidatus Thiodiazotropha sp.
TGATTCTATCGAGAAAATAGGGTCGAAAACCGTGGTCTGTCCCCTATTTGTGCTCCTCTTTATTGATTCCAGCTCCGTTTGCGACGTTTCGTACGTTCGGCAAAGGAAGATTCGGTGTAGGTCTTTTTGCCCTGGATCAGTTTTTTGAAGCCAGGTATGAATGCGCTTTTCAGGCGGTGTTTTTGCAGGATCTCTTCGACCAGTTTATCCCAGGCTTGTTCATCTCCTGCTCTCTTATAACAACGCCTGACTTGTGCAAAGTGTGACAGTGCGATGCTGTAGTATCTACTTTTTCTCGAGTTGAGTATACGCATCCCCAGGGCACGGTAGGCCTTCGCTGCCACGTGGGGGTAAGCTCGCGCCAGTTTCTTTGCTGCGGGTTCCATTGCATAGTGGCTGATAGATTCGAGTTCATGATGGGTAGAACGTTGAAGCCGCCTTATCAGCCGGTCTATCTCTTTGGTTGCGAGCCATAGATCGATGACAAAATTCAGGTCAGCCTGCTCCGAGGCATTCATTGCCTTGTCGTGCCATGCCGCACGCTCACTTTTCGGCACATACTTCATGAGCTGATCGTAGGCCAACTTGGAAGGAAAATCTTCGAATTCGGTCCACGCAGATGCGAGAGCCTGATCGGAGTATCCAAGCTTTACAAGGAGCTTACGCTTCATCTCAACCAACTTAGAGCTCGTCCCTTCCCTTATTGCATGCCTATTTTCGAGATCGAGGCCTCGTTCAACCCATTCCAATGCTTGTTCCGGTTTACGACGGGCTTGTAACATCCCGGCTATGATTTCGCAGTCGATCGGCAATAGTACGGTTTCCTCGCAAAGTGCGATATAGGCAGCTAGATTACGTTGTGCGGCATAGCAGGTTTTCAGTACTCCGCTCCAATAGCGTTGCCGATTGCTGATGTTCAGTGGTTTCTGCTCCTCCTTGTTTGGGGTTTTCGAAGGCGGTCTGGCGTTATTGAAACGTTTTAGTACCTGGGAGGTGAAGTGCGAAACCCCGTCCCTGTTGAGAACCTTTACTGCTTCTCGTTCGAGTTGATAGCAAAAACCGTAATCGTCTTTGTCCATCCAGTCCAGCAATCTTTCGGCTGTCCTTTCGCCATCTGCATGAGCAGTCTGGCGGGCTTTTATCCAGCTGCAAAAGAGATTCTCGACGAACATTCCCAGATTCCCGCTCGAGTCGTCAATCTCCTCTGCCTTCTCGTAACAGCCGGCGATGAAGGTTTCGTATAGCTTTATTGCGCGTTCGGATTCCCCTGGTAGGAGTTGATTGACCTGTTCAGCAACCTCTTCGAGTTCTGTTATGAAGGACCAGGCTGTGCCATAGTCGATGAAATCTCCCAGCCTGAGGGCATGTTCCATGGCTTGTTCGATCGCATCGCGGCGACGCGCTCTTTTGCTCGGTGTCATTGTTCGAACTTCCCCTTGAGGACGGCCTTTTTCAGATAGGCAGCGATCTGATGGTCTTGAGCTTTAATGCAACCGGCGAATAGTATATCGATCATGTGATCAAAGCACCTCTCTTGTTGCCCTGAGTGTTGAGATACTTAGTGCGTTTCGATAACGGCGGGCCTGTTCGATTGCGAACTTTTCAGTCGTGTAATCCGCAATCTCATATGCACCCTGGTGAGCAACTTCTATTTCTATTTGTGGAATTTCTACTATTACTTAGTGTAAGGAAGCCCTGATAAAGATCGCCAGTGTCATCCCGATTGGTTATGGCCAATATTCTTCGCCTCACTCAAAATGATGCATATTCAGGAATTCCATGGAGTAATGGGGAAATTGCCCTCCATCGCCAATATGGCTGGACGCCCTTTCCGAGCTTGACCGGGAGGCCATCCATGCTCAAAGAGACTGTCAAGGCCTACAACGAGGCCATATTCGATACAGACCGGGACAAGGCGCTGGAAATCGTCCAACGCGCCCTGGCGCGCGGCGTCACCCCAGAAGATATCGTATTCAAGGTGGTGATCCCCGCCATCGACCAGATGATGACCGCCATCAGCGAAAATCTGGACGCCAATCTCGCCCAGCACTTCCTCACCGCGCAGATAGCCTCTGAGGTAACAGAGGAGATGCTACCCCTGTTCAAGGAGACTCCGCAGAGCGCGGGTAAAGTGGTGCTGGGGACGGCCCATGGTGACATGCACTCTCTGGGGCGCCGCATTGTCTCGGGCTGCCTGAAGGCCACGATGATCGAGGTGGTGGATCTGGGGGTCAATGTGGCACCAGAACGTTTTGTGGATGAGGCGGTGGCAGTCGATGCGCAGGTGATCGGCATCTCGGCCATGATGGTGCACACCGCCCAGGGCGAGAACGGCTGCCTCAAGGTGCGCCAGATTCTTAAACAGCGGGGACTGGAGGATCAGATCAAGATTGCCGTGGGCGGAGCGCCCTATCGTTTCAATGCTGAACTCTACCGCGAGGTGGGCGCCGACGCCTGGGCTTCCGACGGCGTCACTGCCACCAAGGTGATCGCCGGTCTGTTTAAGGAGGTACGCAAATGATTACCGGAATGGACCGCTTGGTTGCCGCCATCACCGGCGAGACCTCTGACCGCATCCCCGTTTTCTGCAATCTGCTTGACCAGGGGGCCAAGGAACTGGGCCTTTCACTGGAGGAGTACTACTCCGATGGGGAGCATGTGGCGGAGGCGCAGCTGCGCATGCGCGAAAAATACGGCTACGACAATGTCTGGGATCTTTTCTACGTGGGTAAGGAAGCGGAGATCCTGGGCTGCAAGAAGATCCTCTTCGCGGAGGACGGGCCACCCAATGTGGAGGAGTTCGTCATCAAGGGCTATGACGACATCCACCGCCTGGAGGTCCCCGTTGACCTGTTGAGCCACCCCGCCTTCGAGGAGTCGGTGAAATGCATGACCATCCTGCGCGACGAGGTGAAAGGCAAATACCCCATTTGTGCCTATCTCAGTTCCTCAATGACCCTCCCCACCATACTCATGGGTATGGAAAAGTGGATGGAATTACTGCTCATGGGGCCCACCGAGATACGTGATGAACTGTTGCAGAAGTGCTCCGAGTTCTTCCGTAAGGAGATCGCCGCCTACCGGGAACTGGGGGTCGATGTATTGCTCTACTCCCAGCCCTTCGGCTCCCCCGACATCCTGCCCATGAAGATGATCCATGAGTTGACCTTTCCCTGGATGGAGAAGGACCTGGCGCCCGGTGGCGTCGACGCAGTGGTCTACTACTGTGGCAGTTCCAATTTCAATCCGGTGATCGAGGATGTCATCAAGCGCTTCGGCATAGGTGTCTACTATCTCAGCCCATGGGATGACGTGGCCGAGGGTAAGCGCATCGTCAATGGGCGCGGTCTCACCTGCGGGGTGATCAACGATATCAAGCTGATCGACTGGAGCGAAGTGGAGGTGCGTGCCGAGGTGAAGCGCATCATCCAGGCCGGCATGGCCGGTAGCCGGTTCTTGTTCGGTAACCTGGTGATGCCCTACGCCGTTCCCGAGCGCAAGATACGGACCATGCTGGAAGCCGCCTACGAGTACGGCAGCTGGGAAGGCAAGGAACAGCCATGAGTGAAGAGAAGCTGCTGATGGTGGGGTGCGGGATACTGAAAAAGGAGCTTGCCTACCTGATCGAGAAGAACGCTTGGCCCATGGATCTCTTCATGTTGGCCTCGGGCCTGCATTCGGATTACTCCAGGCTGGAGCGGGGCCTGAAAGGTGCACTGAAAAAACATTCGGATCAGCGGAACATCGTATTTTATGGTTGCTGTCACCCGCTTATGGAGCAGATTCTGGAGGAGGCCCACACCTTCCGCACCGAGGGCCAGAACTGTGTGGAGATGGTACTGGGTAAGGAACTGTTCACCGAGAAGTTGCTCAACGGCGCCTTTTTCCTGTTCGAGGACTGGGCGCGCAACTGGAGCCATGTGGCCATGATCACCTTCGGGGCCCATCCCGACATCATGCAGGAGATCTTCCGTGGCGACCGCAACTATATCCTCGCCCTGCGCACCCCCGTCTCCGGCGATTTCACTGACGAGGCCGAGGCGATGGCCCGCCAGGTAGGCCTGCCACTGCGCTGGATGGATGTGGGCCTCGACAACCTGGAGGCGGTGTTGCAAGCCGCTGTCGAAAGGAAGCTAACCGAAACGAGATGAAAGAACCCTCCGAATTACACAACGAAATCGCTCGTCTGGAGGAACGCGCGAGAAAACTGGCCCTGGAGAAGTCATGGCTGCAACTGATGATCAACTTGATCAACCGACTCAGTACCACACCGGGGCTGCAAGATACCATCGATAACATGTTGCAGGGCATCATCGAATTCATCGGTGGCACCAATTCCAGCATTTACTACTTTATCGATCAGGATATCTATTATGCAGATGCGTTGGGGACCAAGCATCAGGTGAAGCAGATCGATGACCCTCAGGTGAACCAGGCCCTGAAGAAAGGTGAGTTCATCGAGTTCGAAGACAACTTCGTTCACACCATGATGAAGGCCAAGAGGTTCGCCAAGGCCTGGACCTGGGTCTATCCGCTCAAGGTGGGCTCGGAGATCATCGGCGTGTTCAAGATGGAGAATATGCATATCGGTGTAAGTGAGCTGAAGAAGATTCTTCCCTCCTTTTTCACTTACGCCGCAATGATTCTCAAGAACGAGATCTTCAGTCAGACCCGCTTGCAGCAGGCCTATGACGAGCTTGACCGGACCAACCAGGCCCTGTTGAGAGAGATCGCCGAGCGGGAGCGTTACGAGCAGGAGCTGGAACGGGCCAAGGAGGCGGCGGAGGCTGCCAACCGGGCCAAGAGCGCCTTTCTGGCCAACATGAGCCACGAACTGCGCACGCCGCTCAATGCGGTTTTGGGTTTTTCTGAATTGATGGCACAGGATCCCGAAGCCACGCCGCGACAGGGTGAAATCCTCGACATTATCAATCGCAGCGGTCGCCATTTGCTCACCCTGATCAATGATGTGCTTAACATGAGTAAAATCGAGGCGGGAATGATTCAACTGGAATGCCGCCCCTTTGATCTTGGCGAACTGGTACGGGACATTGGCGACATGATGCGCGGACGGGCGGAGGAAAAAGGACTGCGGCTGCTGCAGGAACAATCCTCCGCATTCCCCCGATTCGTCAATGCGGATGCCACCAAGCTGCGCCACATCCTGATCAATCTATTGGGCAATGCGGTGAAGTTTACCCATCAAGGCGCTATCAGCCTGCGCCTTGATGCGATACCTGGGGCTGACAAGCAACAGCTGACACTGGTATGCGAGGTTGAGGACACGGGGTCCGGCATCGCTCTGGAAGACAGGGAGAAGATCTTCTTGCCTTTTGTCCAGGTTGGGGGGGGCAGCGCTAAGAAGGGCAGCGGCCTCGGGTTGGCGATCACTCGGCAGTTTGTGGAGCTGATGGGAGGAGAGATTCAGGTGAAGAGTGAACTAGGCAAGGGCTCCATATTTCGTTTCGAGGTACCCGTGGCGCTGGCGAAGGTAGCGGACATCCCTGAATACGAACCCCGGCCGGGACATGTGGTCGGGCTGAGGCCGGGCCAACAGGCGTACCGTCAACTGATTGTCGAGGACCAGATGGAAAGCCGTTTGCTCATCAGCAGGGTACTGGCGGACCTCGGTCTGCCCGTACGCGAGGTGCCCAACGGCCTGGAGGCTGTCGAGCAGTTCCGCCAATGGCAGCCGCGACTCATCTGGATGGACCATCGCATGCCGGTGATGGATGGGGTGGAAGCCACACAGCGCATCCGCCAATTGCCGGGCGGTGGAAAGGTACGCATCGTGGCGCTCACAGCCAGCGCCTTCGAGGAAGAACAGGAAAAGTTTTTGCAGGCCGGTATGGACGCTGTGATCAGAAAGCCCTTCCGCCTGGAAGAGATCTGGGAATGTCTGCACCAGCAATTGGGTCTTGAGTATAGCTACGAGGTGGCGAAACCGGCCACTGCGGGACCACAACCGCTGGAATCAATTAGCGTTGAGGGTTTGCGCTCACTGCCACCGGACCTGCTTGACGCACTGAGGGAGAAGGCCAAGGACCTGAACCTGCGGGAAACCCTGGCAATCATAGATAAGATCGCCACTGAAGACGCGGAATTG
>JASFJX010000232.1:0-6105 GCA_050119385.1 Candidatus Thiodiazotropha sp.
CAGAATCGGTGACCTTTTTCAACAAACGATGCATCAGATCCGGACGATCAAACATCATCCCTTTTACTTTGGAGAAATTCTTGGTGCCGCCACCTTCCACCATATAGGTAACCAATGTCCATGGGCTACCGCTGAAACCAATTAAGGGTACTCGCCCTTGAAGTTCACGCCGAATGGTACGAACCGCATCCATGACGTAGCCCAGATCATCCTCCATATCCGGCACCACAAGCCCATCGACTGCCGCTTCATCCCGTACAGGTCGTTCGAAATGGGGCCCTTCGCCTTCGGTGAAATAGAGACCTAAACCCATGGCATCGGGTACAGTCAGTATATCGGAAAAGAGTATGGCTGCATCCAATGGGTAGCGGTCCAAGGGCTGAATGGTGACTTCACAGGCCAGATCCGGGTTACGGCACAGATCCATGAAGCTGCCAGCCTTACTGCGTGTGGCCTTGTACTCAGGTAGATAACGGCCAGCTTGGCGCATCATCCAAACCGGAGTCATATCCACCGGCTCACGGCAGAGGGCCCGCAACAATCGGTCATTTTTCAATCTAGCCACAGAAATATCCTTCATTAGAGGTCGGCAGTAAATAGCCGACGATTGTACACGCAAACCAACGGCTGTAGACAGACGATGTACCCACACAGCAAGTTTCGCAGCATCGAACGTGTACAGTCAGGTCTGTCAATAACCGCTGAATCACCGACACACCATTTTAGCCATTATCCATGTATGGGATACTATTCATGCTAATAACTTCGCGGTATCGAGATTGCTATGACGCCCGTTAAACAGATTATACTTGCCAAGAAAGATGCACTGGCTAGCACAGTGGCTGAACCTTTATCCCTGTTGGCCGTACAATGCGTTCCTGTCTGGAGTGATACCGATGCACTGGACCGGGTACTGCTCGATCACATCGAACGGATACCCAACTGTGAGTTTCTCTATGCATGGGATCTGGAGGGACAAGAGATATCATCCCTGATCCTTCCCGGCCAGGTGGACAAAAGCTGGCGGGGAAGAGACCTTTCCCAACGTCCCTACCTGAAAAACAATTTACCCTTCAAGGGCATCATGCTCTCATCGGTCTATCACAGCCAATTCTCTAATAATGAGTGTGTCACAGCACTTCAGGCTGTCAGAAAAAACAAGGTGCTACTGGGTTTCATTGCCGCCGACTTCTCCCTCGATAAACTGGAAGTCGATGAGAGTCTCAACAAGGAGCCGCAACATTGGCAGCAGTTCAAGGGGGATCCCGCGGTACGTGGCACCCTGTTCATGCAGCAGAGGATTCAGAGTCGCTTGGATGAAAATATCGATTCAGTCCATTCGACCATCTATGATCTGATGACTCAACATGGCATCTTCCACTGCAAGATCCACTACTCCAGTGGTCGTTGCTCTTTCTGGGTACTGGACGATCCATACAGCTACCAGGTACATGGCGTTGATGAGATTGTCGATCCAGATATCGTTCTCGCCTATCCACTTAAGCGCTATCCGGACCAGGCCAAGGTCTCACCCCAACAAATACGCGAGGTATTCAGTGAATTCAAGGCATTACGCTTTGCAGACGAAACTATCTATCTGCGCAGTGCTTCTATCAATATCATGAATGGTATGTTGGGTCTTACTTTTTCATGTGACGGTTCGCACTATATGCCCGTGGAGGAGTTCATCGAAAAGAACCTGGGGTTCTGGATCGGTGAATTGGCCTCAGACCGAAAATGATGGTGTTATGGCAAACGATAGTTGTTTTGCGTTACCAGATCGACACCACACTCCAGGCCATCTATCCAATTGATAAACTCTTTAACAACCTTCTTACCCACGAAAGCCCGACCATGTTGCGGCACGATCATGTCGATGTCCAGCTGGCGAACCATGTTCGCCCACAGGTTACATACCTTGTTCGAGTTCATGTATCGCCTGTGGAAACCTTCCATATAGGGTAATACTTCTGATAGCTTCTTCACCGGAATATTCAGGTCCCCCGGCGGCAGATTAGCACCGAGATCACCGGAAAAGAGTATTCGACTCACTGGATCATAGAACTGAAAATTACCCTCTGCATGCAGAAAATGTGCGGGTAAGGCCATCAGACGTATGTTGCCCAGTTCCAGATTGGTGCCCTCATCGGGAATCGCTACAACTCGATTCACCAGACGGCCGGGGCGGGTGAAGTGGGGTATGAAACGTTCCCACAATGCGGGTACCACCACTTTACAGTCGGTACCGACCAGCCATTTATTCACCGACGCGACGATATCAGGATCCTGATGGGATGCAATGACATAGTCCAATCTCTTCACATTCATATAATCGCTAATGGCCATAAATAGCCGGGAATAGGTCAACTCACCACCCGGATCTATCAATGCTGCGTGCTGATGATCATAGATAAGGAACTGGTTAGCCTGGACAGCTTCACCGGTTACCAGATCTCTAAATGCCACGCATATGTGACTTCCATTGTTAAATAACTCAACTGACATAATCGTTACTGCAATTAAAAAATTAATGTGCCAAATAAGACCGACCAGATGTGCGTCCAAAGGCCGATATTAAGCATATATCGTCTGAACTTGGAAAAGCTTAACTGGATCACAATAAATATCAAGAAAAATCAGCCAGCTAATATATAAACTCTCTGTAAAACAACGTAGGAGTTCGATATGCTGACCCATACATGGAACCTAACACCCAGTGAAGCCATCGAGTTACAGAATAATTTGAAGCGGCAGGTTATCGACCAAACATGTTTCGATGCACTACAGCGTGTCGCCGGCGTAGATGTGGGTTTCGAAGCTCAGGGTAGCATTACCCGCGCCGCAGTAGTAGTGCTGAGTTATCCCGAACTACAACCGTTGGAAACGTCAATCGCCAAAATACCCACCTCATTTCCCTATATTCCCGGGCTGCTCTCATTTCGCGAAGTACCCGCCATTTTGCAGGCGGTATCAAAACTACAGCAATCTCCCGATATATTTCTCTGTGATGGCCAGGGCATGGCGCATCCAAGGCGTTTTGGTCTCGCCTGCCATCTTGGGGTATATACCGACATACCTAGCGTGGGGGTAGCAAAAACTCGATTGCTTGGTCATCATGCAGCGTTAGCGCAGGAGAAGGGGAGCTGGGTACCGCTGATCCACAAGGATGAGACTATAGGTGCAGTGGTGCGCACCCGAAGCGGCGTCAAACCACTCTACATATCTGTCGGGCATAAAATTTCCCTACCGCGAGCGATCGAGCTGGTGCTGGGGTGTACCACCCGTTATAAATTACCGGAGACGACTCGTGCAGCCCACCGATTGGCTTCGGGGTAAACCTAAAAAGCCCCTATCCATCAATCAGAGGCCCCGCTACGTATGTGTTCGATGTAGTGAGGTCGATCGTCCATCACCAGTCTGACTCCTTCTGCCCAGGCCTGCAGCCGCTCTTCACTCTTATCAAATTTCAGGTCACAGCGTGCTCGGCCCTGACTCTCGAGGGGGATCGGGATCATATCCCGGTATGTATAGACATTCTCACCCACATCACCCCCTTCACAGATACAAGGACACTCGGGAATGGGTGAATCGAGCTCAGCTCCCTCATATATCAAAGCACCCGCCTGCCACCACCGGGTTCGCTCTTCTGAACCACTCATGGTTTTGATGATTATGGCGCGGGAAAAACGTATTGTAAGGGTACCATTGTCGAAAAGGATAGATTCGACTTCACTGCCGGGAAGATCGATAGAACTGGAATCCATAACTATTTACCTACTTTGAAACCTTTCCACAGACAACCACTGATATGCATCAATAACTGCCTGATCAAAGTAGGAATCATAGCGTCATGGCCACGTAAGGCAAACAGGGTGATACCTGGTCAATAGTAAGGAAGGGAAAGAAATACCGACTCAGGACTCCTCCAGACCTAGATCCTTTATCTTTCTGGTCAATGTGTTACGGCCCCAGCCAAGTAATCGTGCTGCATCCTGACGCCTACCCGCAGTGTGCTCAAGTGCGATTTCTATCATTGCCGTTTCAAAATCAGGTTCTGCTTCATTGAGAATGGCCTCGCCTCCCTCCTGAAGCCTTTTTCTTGCCCAGTCACGCAATAGCTGCCGCCAATCATCATGATAGGTAGGTTGAGTCTCACTACTCTCTTTCAATTCGCTTGGTAGATCGTCGATATGTATCTCTTGACCAGAGGCCATTACCGTCAACCAACGGGCCGTATTTTGCAGTTGACGAACATTTCCAGGCCACTCTAATTGACTTAGATAGACTTCTGTATCAGCTAATAATAGTTTTGTCTCTACCGCCAACTCTTCTGCGGCACTTTTGAGAAAATGCCTCATCAACAACGGAATATCCTCCCGCCGCTGACGTAATGCCGGAATATGGATGCGGATGACATTCAGGCGGTGAAACAAATCCTCCCTGAAAGAGCCCGACTTAACCAAACCTTCCAGGTGCTGATGGGTAGCCGCAATGATACGTACATCGACTTTCACCGGCTCGTGTCCACCGACACGATAGAACTCACCATCGGCCAACACACGAAGCAACCGTGTCTGTAATTCCGCCGGCATGTCTCCAATTTCATCAAGGAACAGAGTACCACCATCCGCCTGTTCGAAACGACCCGTACGGCGAGTCTGGGCGCCAGTGAACGCCCCACGCTCATGACCGAACAACTCCGATTCCATCAGGTCCTTTGGAATGGCTGCCATGTTCAAGGCGATGAATGGCCCGGATGAACGTGTGCTGTGTCGGTGCAAGGCATGGGCCACCAACTCTTTTCCAGTGCCGGATTCACCATTGATCAGGACGGTAATGTTTGATCTCGCCAGACGCCCAATGGCACGGAATACCTCCTGCATAGCCGGTGCCTCGCCGATAATCACCTTTTCCTGATCCAGGCTTTCCAGGGTTGGTTTCTCCTCCACCGACATCTGCTGGCGACACGCCCGACTTATCTGTTGAACCGCTTCATCCACATCGAAGGGTTTAGGAAGATACTCGAATGCACCCCCATGATAAGCGGACACCGCACTCTCCAGATCAGAATGTGCGGTCATTATGATCACTGGCAAATCCGGATAACGCGTGTGAAGCAACTCCAGTAGTTCCAATCCGTCCATACCCGGCATTCGGATATCCGAGATCACAACATCCGGTTGTTCTTTGTCGAGAGAATTCAAAACCCGATCCGCACTCTCGAAGCAGGTGACATCCAAATCCGCCTTCTCCAGGGTCTTCTGCAATACCCAACGAATAGAGCGATCATCGTCGATGACCCAGACCCGGCATCTTCTATCCATCTACCTGCTCCAAAGGAAGTAATACCCGAAAAACCGTATCCCCCGGTTTACTCGTAAATTCGATTAAACCCTGATGCCTGTTGATCAGGGTTTGAGATATCGAGAGACCCAAACCCATACCCTCGCTTCCAGAAACCAAAGGAAAAAAGACTCGCTCCTGTAGATCGATCGGTATACCAGGCCCGTTATCTGATATCTCAACCGACACCACCAGGCGGTGACGTATATTGCCAATTGTGAATTGACGAAGAATCCTGGTATCGATCCCAATCACGCCACTCGGTCCGGCAGCTTGCACACCATTTCTCATGATGTTGAGGAATGCCTGAATCAATTGGTCCATATCCCCTTTTAGATCGGGAATACTCGGATCGTAGTCTTTCTTGATTTCCAGCCCCGGTCCGGTTTCCGCTTGTACCAGACTGCACACTCGCTCAAGAACCTGGTGAATATTGACCCATTTCAACACCGGGAGTTTGTTTGGTCCCAACATCCTATCAACCAGGTTTTGCAGCCGGTCGGCCTCTTCAATGATGATCTGGGTATATTCAGCCAAAGAGGCATGTGGTAGCTCTCTTTCAAGCAATTGAGCAGCCCCCCTGAGTCCGCCCAGGGGATTTTTGATCTCATGGGCGAGACCTCTCACCAATGCTCGGCTAGCCTGGTTACGGGCCAATAACTGCTCCTCCCGTGATATTCTCAGCTGCCTGTCGACCTGTTGAATCTCAACCAGAAACTCATTGACATATTGATCCGAGCGAATCGGAATGACTGTACAGTC
>JASFJX010000233.1:0-6091 GCA_050119385.1 Candidatus Thiodiazotropha sp.
ACGCCGCTACTGGCCAATAGACGGGCTGACTGCCAGGCAGATTCCCCGGATTTGGGTACGCCGGTCAGTGCGGGATAGTCCTTTGCCAGGGCCTTGATATCCAACCCGACCCAGTCGAGCAGGGGCAGCAGTTGCTCGAAACGCCGTGGATAGATGCCGGCGGTATGCATGCCGACGTGAAATCCCATGGATTTGATCTCTGCCAGGGCCTGTGCAATCGACCGCTGGAGTGTGGGTTCGCCGCCGCTAAACACCACCCCATCCAGTAGCCCCCTGCGGGCAGAGAGAAACTTGCGTATTGCCTGCCAGGGTATCAGGTCTTTGCTCTGGCGCGGTATTAGTTTACGGTTATGACAGTAGTGGCAGCGCATGGGGCATCCCTGACAAAAGATCACCGCCGCCAGATGGTTCGGGTAGTCAATAGTGGTCATGGGGGTCAGGCCCCCAACCTGAAGCGCTTCTTCCGACACGGTTTAGCTGTCGCTGTCGACTATTTGTCGACTTTCCGGGACAAGGTCGAGGCAGGTGCCTGAGCCTGATTGAAGTAGCGTCGTTCCGCTTGTTCCGCCTGTTTACCTGGATTGAATGCGGAGATTGGGCGGTGATAACCCATTACCCGTGTCCAGATTTCACAACGGGTGCGCTCTTCGTCTTTCAGTTCAATGGTTTGATGCATGGTTGGTCTCCTGTAGTTTGCGCAACATGAGTTCGTGATCGCACTTGGGACAGAATTCGTGTTCCCCGCTGAGGTAACCGTGGTGTGGGCAGATGGAGAAGGTCGGTGTGATGGTTAAATAGGGGATGCGGAAATTCTCCAGGGCGCGTCTGACCAGTTTAGAACAGGCCCTGTCACTGCTGATCCGTTCGTGCATGTAGAGATGAAGTACGGTTCCACCGGTATATTTTTGCTGTAGGGGTTCCTGATGTTGTAGTGCAGCAAATGGATCGTCAGTAAAACCTACCGGGAGTTGGGAAGAGTTGGTGTAATAGGGCTGATCATGGGTCCCTGCCTGCAGAATGCCTGCATAACGCTTTTGGTCTTCCCTGGCGAAGCGGTAGGTGGTTCCCTCCGCGGGGGTTGCCTCCAGGTTGTAGAGATTACCTGTCTCCTCCTGAAACGCCACCATGGTTTGACGAATATGGTCGAGGAAACGCAGGGCGAAAGCCGTGCCTTCGACAGTCGTGATGTCCTGCCGGTCGTGGGTGAAATTACGGATCATCTCGTTGATGCCATTGACGCCCAGGGTTGAGAAGTGGTTTCTGAGGGTACCGAGATAACGTTTCGTATAGGGAAACAATCCGGCATCCATGTGGCGCTGTATCACCTTGCGCTTGATATCGAGGCTATTGCGGGCCAGCCTCAGCAGTTCATCGGTGCGTGCCATCAGGGCCGCCTCATCCCCAGGGTAGAGATACCCGAGCCGTGCGCAGTTGAGGGTAACTACGCCCAGGGAGCCGGTCTGTTCCGCCGAGCCGAAGAGTCCATTGCCCCGTTTCAGCAGTTCCCGTAAATCGAGCTGCAGGCGACAGCACATGGAACGCACCATGTTCGGGGTCAATTCGGAATTCAAAAAGTTCTGGAAATAGGGCAGGCCATATTTTGCCGTCATGTTGAACAATAGCCTGGCGTTTTCACTCTCCCAGGGAAAGTCGGGGGTGATGTTGTAAGTTGGTATTGGGAAGGTGAAGATCCGGCCTTTTGCGTCCCCGGACGTCATCACCGCTATGTAGGCGCGGTTGATGAGGTCCATCTCATGCTGCAAGTCACCATAACAGAAAGGCATCTCCTGTCCGCCGACAACCGGGACCTGATGACGAAGATCTTCGGGACAGACCCAGTCGAAGGTCAGGTTGGTGAATGGTGTCTGGGTACCCCAGCGTGATGGCACGTTGAGGTTATAGATCAACTCCTGGATCGCCTGATAGACCTGTTCATAGGTCAGGTTGTCTTTACGCACAAAGGGTGCCATGTAGGTATCGAAAGAGCTGAACGCCTGGGCGCCCGCCCATTCGTTCTGCAGGGTACCGAGAAAATTGACAATCTGGCCGACGGCGCTGCCGATATGCTTGGGGGGAGTCGATTCCACCTTCCCGGGCACCCCGTTGAGACCTTCGTGTAACAGGGTGCGCAGGGACCAGCCGGCGCAGTAACCGGCGAGCATGTCGAGGTCGTGGATGTGAAGGTCACCCGATCGATGAGCTTCGCCGATCTCAGGGGGGTAGACATGATTTAGCCAGTAGTTGGCGATCATCTTGCCGGAGGCGTTGAGTATCAATCCGCCCAGGGAATAGCCTTGGTTGGCATTCGCGGAGACCCGCCAATCGGTGCGTTTCAGATACTCGGTGACCGAGGCGCTGACATCCAGCAGGGTACGACGGTCTTCCCTTAACTTTTTATGCTGTTCGCGATAGACGATATAGGCACGGGCTGTCTTCAAGTGGTTGGCGCTGATCAATACCTGCTCGACGATATCCTGGATGCGTTCAATGCTCGGCGTCTTTTCCCGATAGCCTGTATGGCAGAGTACCTTGATCACATGGGCGGTCAGTAAACCGGCTTCGTCACTCGCGAATTCGCCACTGGCTTGTCCCGCTTTGAGGATGGCGTTTTCAATCTTATCCCTGTTGAAATCGACCTCGGTGCCATCGCGCTTGGTGACTTTCACGGGTAACCAGGATTGATTCTTCAGGGCATGGGCATGCATCACCTTTGATCCTCCAGGTATCTTGTTTTGAAGTACAATATATAGAGATGTATATGAAGTAAAACACTATATATTGTGTTTTCAAGGTAATTACTTGATCCAGGTCAATTGCCCTTCAAATCCTTTCCGGATTAGGCTGTTTTGAGATCCAAGAGATGAGAGTTGGGTGTTGATGAATCACCCTAAGTGTCACTGGCAGGCATCACAGACAAAGGGATTGCTGCGTCGCTCTTCACCGAAGGTGGATTCCGGGCCGTGCCCGGGGATGAATCTAACCCCATCGCCCAGCGGCCAGAGGCGATTGCGGATCGAGTGGATGAGGGTTGCGTAGTCGCCGCGGGGAAAGTCCGTACGGCCGATGGAACCGTTGAACAACACATCGCCGACCTGGGCGATTCGCGAGGCGCGATGATAGAAGATCACATGTCCCGGGGTGTGGCCGGGGCAGTGATGGACCTCCAATTGTTCCTCCCCAATGGTGATTTCATCCCCCTGGTCTAACCATTGATCGGGTTTGCAGGCTGCGCCATCACCAAAACCGAACATAGCGACCTGTTGCGCCATATTCTCCAGCAGGAAGGCGTCCTCGCGATGAGGCCCCAGGATCTGTATCTCCAGGATCTTAGCCAGCTCATTGGCGGCACCGGCGTGATCGAGATGGCCGTGGGTGAGCAGGATGCGCACCGGTGTCAGATCGAGGGCTTCAATCTGATTCAGTATCTGCCGGGTGTCGCCACCCGGATCAATGATTGCCGCATCACGGGTCTTGTCGCACCAGAACAGGGTGCAGTTCTGCTGGAAAGGGGTTACAGGAATGATTTTGTAGCGCATCAGGCAAGCTTCTTCAGCAAAGACTCCAGTTGTGATTCCGTTTTAGTCCCTAGCGCGATATTCGTGACCACCTTGTCTTTGATCAAGACCAGTGTGGGTGTGGCCCTGATATTGAAAGTCCTGCTTGTCTCGGGATCCTCGCGCACATCCACTTTGACTATACCCTCGTACTTTTGCGCCAAGCGGTCGATGATTGGTGTCATGGTGCGACAAGGCGAGCAGTTTTGACTGTAGAAGTAGAGCATCCTGTTACCGCTGAGATTGCTATCGACCTTCTTGCCTAGCAGTCGTTTTGCCGACAGATAGCTGAACAAGGGTACAAGTATGAGAAAACTTGCAACCAGTAATAATACGATCATTACCCAGGACATAGTGATTGTCTACCTAGTGCCGATTGAATGAGTGCCTGGATCCTTTGATGGTTTTTTTAGCCCGGCCGAATACAATGACAGCCTGATTTATAACGGATATTGGGTCAAATTGTAAATACCTACCTGAATGCCCTAACAGGACCCAGATGGATCAGATGACGATTTTTTTCAGCGCTGGAGGATTGTTGATCCTCACCCTGGTACTGGCAAGTATCTCCCACCGGTATCATGTTTTCGTGGAAGAACGGCGACAGCATGTGCAGCGCATTTTGAAGCGGGTCGAAGAGATCGATGGGCTGATAAGGCGCATGGTTGGTCTACCGGTACCGGCGGAACTGGAGCGGCTGTTGCGGCGGGACATACACGCCCGTCTGCAGGCAGTGAAAGGTGTCCACGCCCGGTATAAGGGTATCAACGAGATGATCGCTCGGGCGCAACAGGCCGTTGAGCAAGTGGTGCCAAACGCAGTGAAAGGTGATCTGAGTGAACAGCAGGTGGAGCGATTTTCACGCTTGATGAGCGAGCTTGAATGGCTGCTCAAGGAAGACAGGCTACTGGTGACGCTAAACATTCAGGAGAAGGAGCTGTTACTGGGGATGATCGTTTTGCGGCGGTTGGAAATCCTCTACGGCTACCATGTGCAGCAAGCGAAGCGATTGCTAGAGGGGAATCAACTCCACCAGGCCCAGTGGCACTGTGATCGGCTCAGATCGGTATTATCGAGCTGCGGTCTTGAGAGTGATCAGATTGAGGCCTGGCGGCAGGAGGTCGGTCAGTTGTACCGGCAGGTTGTAGAGCGTTTCTCGTAAATGGGACCAGTTTAGCTGTTGTCCTCGCTCTCTATGTGGTCACTCAACGGTTCGGAGATGCGGTGATTCTCATCTAGCCAGTCCCCCAGGTCGATGAGGCGGCAGCGTTCGCTGCAGAATGGTCGCCAGGCGGAATCCGCTGACCAGACGACGGGTTTACCGCAGGTGGGGCAGGGGACGGTTTTATGTTGCTTATCGGTCATTGCTCAACTTACACCTGAACTCACGGATTGAGATTGTACTAAAAAATACAGGCGGTGAGTTGGAAATCCACATCGAGCGTGCTCTGCACCGGTTTGCCGGTATCCTTCACCTCCAGAAAGCGGATGCTGAAGCGATGTTTGTTGCCGCTGATCTCAGTGAAGACCGGGGTATTCCTGGGAAGGGCCACACGTATCATCTGGGCAGGGGATGAACTATCCAGGGTTTTCTGGAAAAATCCCTGATGGGCCCGTTCTTCGGTTGGCAGGTTACTGCCACGCACCAGATTCAGCAGCAATACCACGGCTTCACGTACCGGGTGCAGCTCATGCATCCACTCACTCATCTGATTCTGCCGCACCTCATGGGATTGGTTCAACCAGTGGTGGTATTGAGGTAGATCGAAGTTGCAGCCGCCGCCCGGGATGCTGCTGCGTTGCAAAATGGTGGTGAGAAACTCGTTGTCGCGTAGCTTGCGGGCGATCTGGCCATCCATGCGGTAGACTTGATGTATCGCCTGTTCGAGATCGTCCAACACCTGTCCCAGGGCCTGCATGTCCACACCGGGCTGTTGGCGTACCCGCTCCAGGTTAGAGGTGTGGCGTTCCAGCTCCTTGAGAATCTCAGTCTTCAGGTCCGAGCGGCCGAAAATCGTGATGATGCTGAGCAGGCCGTCTATAGCGGCCCGGTTACTCCAAATGTCGGCCAGTGGGCGAAAGTGATCCACATGTAGAAACAGGTGTTCGAGCCGAAGAAAGGTGCGGATTCTTTCGTTCAAGGGATGCTCAAAGTGAATCAAATCGGTCACGAGAGATCAGTTTTCCAATAGCTGTTGTAAAGCCCGTTGCCAGGCTTTGGTGGAAAGAATATCCGAATCTGGCTATAAGTCGATCATAGCGCTGCGAAGTTATTTCCCAGTATTATGTCAGGGCTTGAAGATTACTGCTAACCCCTATCGGAATAATTGGCGCTTTTGTTATCGGGTTTGCAATTATTACCTTGCTAGCTGGAAGGCAATTATACTCAGCCGCGAACTCCGGGGCTGATGCTGAAACTGTCAATAATATTGACATAGTTGACCCGTTCAAACGCACTGGGATCGGCAATGCCGATTTGACTGACCCTGCCGCGAAACTCTTCAATTGATTCAAATCCCTGCTCCTCCATCCATGCT
>JASFJX010000234.1:0-6089 GCA_050119385.1 Candidatus Thiodiazotropha sp.
ATCTACAATAATCGCCGTTTCACTCGATCATGTATCGGCCAAGTCGGTGAACAGCTGGTCACGCTTCTGACCGCCATGTCTAAGGATATGGACAAGCCGGTCGGTGAACTGAATATGATCTCCACCGACGAGGCGCAGCGTACGCTAGTCGATTGGAACAAGACCAAAAAGGAATACCCAAAGGATAAGACGCTACACCAGCTGTTTGAGCTGTATGCGGTTGCTACCCCGGATGCACCGGCAATTCACTACCTCGGTACTACTTACAGCTATGCGGTTTTTAACCAGAAGGCGAACCAGTTAGCCCATTATTTGAACTCCATTGGCGTGGGGCCTGGCCAATTGGTGGCCTTCTGCCTTGATCGTTCTTTGGACATGGCGGTCACGCTAATGGCGATATTGAAGTCTGGCGCAGCCTATGTACCACTGGATCCGAACTATCCGATCGAACGCCTCAAACTGATGCTCAACAGTTCCGGAGCACAATTGCTGATTACCCAGGAGAGGTGGTCGACACAATTCAGCGGATTGGTCTCGCTCAGTATCTGCTTCGATCTGGAAGTAGATACTTGGGCGGGTCAACCAAACACGAATCTCGATCTTGCCCTGAGTCCGGATGATGTCGCCTACGTGTTGTATACATCGGGTTCCACGGGCGTACCCAAAGGCATTGTGATCCCCCACAAGGTGCCGGTGAACCGAATGTTCATCGAGTTTGATCCGTTCGAGCCTGGCGAAGCCCTGTGCGCCAAGACCTCGATCTGTTTTGTCGATTCGGTCTGGGAACTGTGGAGTGCCTGGGCCAATGGATTGCCCATCACGCTGATTCCCGAGGATCACATTAAAGACCCTGCCAAGTTGATCGATACCCTTGCCGAGTCGGACTCGACACGCATGGTCTTGGTGCCATCCTTGCTACGTTCGATGCTCGATACCGCTCCCGACCTGCAGAACAGACTCCCACGTATGCGTCACTGGATCTGCAGCGGCGAGGCCCTACCAGGCGATCTATCGGCGCGTTTCGTTACCGCGATGCCAAACTCAGTGCTCACCAACCTCTATGGCGCCACTGAGATCTGGGATGTCACCCGCTGCGACACTCGCGACGACTTGCCTTTCGAGCCCATGCCCATTGGCAAGATCATGGGCAACATGCAGGGCTATGTTCTGGACGACATGATGCGTCCTGTTCCGGTTGGTATCATCGGCGAGCTCTATTTTTCCGGTGTGCACCTGGCCCATGGGTACTGGAAAAGGCCAGATTTGACTGCCAAGGTCTTTCTTCCCGATCCCTTCAGCCAGGTTCCCGGCAGCCGCATGTACAAGACCGGCGACCTCGGGCGTTGGCTACCGGACGGCAATTTCGAGTATCTGGGACGAATCGATCACCAGGTCCAGCTACGCGGCTTGCGTATGGAGCTTGGAGAGATAGAAAGCGTCATTCGGCAGCATCCGGAGATTACCCAGACTGCTGTGGTCATTTCTGACGATCAGCGACTGGTTGCCTATGTCGTCACTAAGCCGGGGACCCGGCCGACTTCATCAGAATTGCGCAAGCACGTACGATTGAAACTGCCGGAACACATGACGCCGGCATTCTATCTGACCATCGACGACATCCCATTGACCCCGAACGGAAAAACCGATCGTCGCAGGCTGCCAAAGCCAAAGGCCGAGGAGATGAAGCAGGTCATCGCGGCCGAGACGATCTCGCGCCCGCCCGAGACCGAAACCGAGAGAACCGTGGCCGGCGTTTGGGCAAAATTCCTTGGTCTCGACCAGGTTGGTGCCGATTCCGACTTTTTCCAGCTCGGCGGCGAGTCTCTGATGGCCGTTCGTATCATCACAGAACTCGGAAAGTACTACGAGCTCACGATACCGCTGAGTGTCTTGATGAAGACCCGGACTGTGGCGGACATGGCGATCTGGATCGACGAAACACTTGCCAGTGGCACAGTCGAGGAGCAGTCCGAGCAGCCTACGCTGACGAAAATCGAGCATGGAAAAAAGGCGCCACTGTCCCATGCTCAACAACAGATGTGGTTGCTTGACCAACTCAACCCGGGCAGTGTCTCCTACACTGTACCGAGTGTCATGCAATTTCGGATCAAGGTGGATCTGAAGGCTTTGGAGGCTGCCCTGACCCGGGTCATCGAACGCCATGAGATTTTGCGTACCACCTTCTCCGCTATCGATGGTGAACCATTCCAGGTTATCAACGACCCGGAAACCGTTAGGCTGCCGCTGGTCGAATTGACTGACCTACCCGCCGAGTCACGGTATGTGGCTGCTCAGCGACAGATGCAAGAGCAGGCTCGGATTCCCTGGGACCTGGAGCAGGGCCCACTTTTCCGCTACCAGTTGATCAAGACCGACGAGGCGTCATTCACCCTGGCGATGACACTGCACCACATAACCATTGATGGTCGTTCCCTGGCGATCCTCTCTGAGGAAATAGAGGCCCTATATGAGGCCGCCATCAACGACCATCCTTATCCGTTACCAGCACTACCAATTCAATATGCGGATTATGCGATCTGGCAACGAGACTGGCTGCGCGGGCCACAAATCGAATCCCATATTGACTATTGGAAGGCCAAGCTTGATGAGGCCAGCGTACTTGATATTCCCACCGATCATCCGCGCCCAGCTGTCCATCGCTATCGTGGCGGACAGGTTAGTGTCTGGCTCGACAAGGTCCAGATTCAAGGCTTGCGTGATCTCGCCCTCGCGGAAGGGGCAACCTTCTTCATGGCCCTGCTTGCCACCTTCCAGGTATTGTTGGCCCGCCATTCAGGCCAATACGACATCTGTGTCGGTACGCCGGCAGCAAACCGTTCTCAGCCACAGCTTGATCGTCTGGTCGGCTATTTCGTCAATACCATCGTCATTCGCACCCGCATTCAGGGTAACCCGAGCTTTCGCGAACTGCTCGACGACGTCCGCATCAACTGCCTCGAGGCCTATGACCATCAAGATGTGCCTTTTGAACAGTTGGTGGATAAGCTTGGCGTGCAGCGTGACCTCAGCCACAACCCCTTGTTTCAGGTACTGTTCGTTCACCAGAAGCTGGCCAGGGAACAGGACGAGGGCAGCTCGATCACACGGCAAGTAGCCCCGGATCAGGAGACCGCAAACTTTGACCTGGTTTTGAATGCCCAGGAGAGTGCCGATCGCTTGGAGTGCAAGTTGATCTTCAATGCCGACATCTTTACGTCCGCGTCTATCGAGCGCATGGGGAAGCATTTGGAGCGGCTGATTCGGTGTGTGATCGACGAACCCGATAAACCACTTTCCGAGGCCTCCATTCTTGCACCGAAGGAGCGCCATCAGGTGCTGCACGATTTCAGCCAACAACCGCCCCAGCCGTTGGAGAGGCGCTTCGTGCACCAAGTCATAGCCGGTCACGCGGCCCAGCAACCAGACAAGGTCGCGATCCGCTTCGGCGATGATACTCTGACCTACCAACAGCTGGATCAGCGATCCAATCAGATCGCGCATTGGCTGCAACACCGCGGGGTAGGTCCCGAGACCGTTGTTGGGTGGTGTGTCGAACGCTCGCCGGAGATATTCAGCGGCCTGCTGGGGATTTTGAAGGCAGGTGGCGCTTTCCTGCCGATCGACCCTGCCTACCCTCGGGAACGCATCACCTACATGTTGCAGGACACCAGGGCGCCTCTGGTAGTTACCCAGCCTGGTTTGGCGGAGATGTTACCCAGCGAGGTATGTCAAATCCTGTTGCTCGATGATATCGAGAGTATCGATAGTTTTCCGACCATGGCACCTGAGGTAGATCTTCACCCGAACAACTTGGCATACGTCATCTATACCTCCGGCTCGACAGGGCAGCCCAAGGGAGTTGCAGTCGCACACCATAACCTGGCCAATCTGATCTCGGTGCAGATTCCATTGTTCAACGTCACGCGTGATAGCCGGGTATTGCAAACGCTGTCTCTGAGCTTCGACGCCGCTATCGGTGAAATCTTTCGTGCTCTGATGGCCGGAGCGACGCTGCACCTTGCCCACAAGGACGACCTCATGCCGGGGCCCAGTTTGATCGAGTTGCTGAAAAAATTAAAGATCACCAACATGACGCTTTCCGCTGCGGCTTTGGGCGCCTTGCCACGGGTTTCCGACGAGCTCCCCGAACTAAAGAATCTGACTGTGGGCGGCGATTCGGTGACGCCGGAACTGGTCGAGCATTGGCAAAAGAATCGCCGTTTCATGAACGGCTATGGTCCCACCGAAACCACTATCGGCGCTACCCTTGGCTGGGGCTGGGACCCCAATAGTAAACCGCCACTCGGACGACCGTTGCCCAATGTTGAGGCCTATGTACTCGACCGCTGGATGCAGCCAGTGCCGATCGGCACCCCCGGTGAACTCTACATTGGGGGGATTGGTGTTACGCGAGGTTACCTGAACCGTCCCCAACAGACGGCTATGGTGTTTGTTCCAAACCCTTTCAACGAAAAGCCGGGCGACCGGCTTTATCGCACCGGCGACTTAGTCCGCTGGCTACCCGATGGACAGTTGGATTTCTTGGGTCGCATGGATCATCAGGTCAAAATCCGGGGCTACCGGATCGAGCTCAGCGAAATCGAGGCCGTTCTGGGCCGTAGTCCCAACGTTGAGCAAGCCGTCGTAGTCGTCCATACGGCAGATAACGTTAGCCGCCTCGCAGGCTACGTGACCCCGGCCGGCGAATCGAAACCTGACGTTGTTGAATTACGTCGCTATCTCAAGAGCAGTCTGCCTGATTATATGGTGCCGGCCTTTCTGATCGTTTGCGACACCTTGCCGTTGACAGTCAGCGGTAAGATCGACCGTAAGGCATTGCCCAAACCGTCGGCCAAAGAGCTGCAGTCCAACCTGGCCTATGTTGCACCCAGGACAGATCATGAGAAACTCGTCGCCGGCATCTGGCAGGAGGTACTCGGACTCGAGAAAGTTGGTATTCACTCCAACTATTTTGAACTCGGTGGCGACTCCATCATGAGCATCCGCATCGTTGCCCGCATTGGTCAGGCCGGCTATCAGTTGACCCTGCAGGAGATGTTCAAACATCAAACAGTGGCTGAACTGGCCGCAGCCATCGAGTGCGGCGGCACCGTTGTGGATGCGGAGCAAGGAGTGGTGACCGGAAAGGTGCCTCTAACCCCGGTCCAGTATTGGTTTTTCGAGCAGAACTCCCCTGATCCTCACTATTTCAACCAATGGATGGTCATCCCGACTCCACCGGAGCCCGATTTCTCCAAAATGCATGACGCCACCAAGGCTGTCTTGGTCCATCATGACGCCTTACGCATGCGCTATCGCCAAGCATGCGAAGGTGACTGGTCTCAATTCAACTCCGAGGAACTCGACTCCATCCCATTCAGTGGTATCGATTTGTCGACAGTACCGGAGACTGAGCGAGCTTGTCTGATCGACGAGACATTCAGTCATATTAACCGCTCCCTGAATCTTGAGCAGGGTCCCTTATTCCATGTCTGCTGGTTTGATCCTGGAGCACACCAAGGTGGGCGTCTTTTGTTGGTTGTTCATCATATGATCATAGATATTGTTTCCTGGACACCCTTGATCGAAGACCTGATGACAGCTTACCGCCAACTCGTGGGCGATAAAGAAATAAAACTGCCGATGAAGACCAGTTCTTTCCTGGACTGGGCTAAGGCCTTGGTGGATTACGCCCACTCACAGGCAGCACTGAAGGATGTGCCGTACTGGATCGGTCAAGGCGAGCGCCCACCCCTGCCGGTTGACTCACTCGACGGGGACAATGCCTTGGTTACGACCCGGTCGTTGTTCACTGAGATGGATCCAGAGTCAACTCGGCAGCTGACCGATCGAGTCGTGCCGGAACTTGAGACCCAGCTGAGCCACCTGTTGCTCGCTGCCTTGGCAGTTGGACTCCGTGAGTTCAGCGGTAGCGCCAAGGTCCAGATTAAGGTCGAGGGGCAGGGACGTGAGGCGATTGGCATCGACTTGAACCTGTCTCGAACCCTAGGCTGGTTTACGAGTTTCTATCCTGTTTTATTCAGCATGGATCCATCGCAATCCGTGCGCGATCAAATAACCGCCGCGAT
>JASFJX010000235.1:0-6049 GCA_050119385.1 Candidatus Thiodiazotropha sp.
AATGATGGCCAACGGGGTTGTAGATCTACTGGTGGTTGGTGCGGGAATCAGTGGCCTGGGTCTGGCATTGATGGCCAAACGCCTGGGTGTCGAACCTTTGATTCTAGAAGCGAGTGGCCATATCGGCGGTGCTATCCACAGTCACAGGTTTGAGACCGGTGAGGGCCGCTTCTGGGCGGAGCTGGGTAGTCACACCTGTTATAACAGCTATGGCAATCTCTTACAGCTGCTTGAAGAGAGTGGGCAGCTTGGTGATCTCAGAGGGAAGCGGAAATTACGCTATTGGTTGCAGCACGACGACCGGTTGAACTCCATCCCGTCACAATTGAATTACCTTGAGTTGCTCGGGGTATTACCACGCCTTTGGATGACAAAAAAGGCAGGGCGGAGTGCCGCTGACTATTTTGGTCGTATCATGGGACAGCGCAACTTCAAGCAGGTACTGGGTCCCGCTCTGGATGCGGTTGTCTGCCAGCCGGCGGCCGATTTTCCCGCGGATGCACTTTTTCGCAAGAAACCTCGGCGTAAAGAGATCGTGCGTAGCTATACCGGTCCTGAGGGGCTGCAATCATTTGTTGAGGGGATGGCAAGGGGGCTGGAGATACGTCTGGATAGCCCGGTCACCGGGCTGGAAAAGGGCGATAAACACTACCGTGTGATGACCCGGGGAGGCACGCTTCAGGCGAGACAGATTGCCCTTGCGGTGGCGCCCGATGTGGCGGCTGGGATTTTAACGCAGACGATGCCGGATCTGGCGGCCAGACTGCGGGAGATCGAAATGGCTACAATCGAAAGCCATGCGGTGCTGCTCAGAGCTGATCAGATCAACTTGCCGCCACTGGCCGGTATCATCGGTGTCGATGACGATTTCTACTCTGTTGTTTCGAGGGATCTGGTGCCGCACGAAACCTACCGGGCCTTCACCTTCCACTTCCGCCCACAGGGATTGGATGAGAAGGACCGTTTGCGGCGAATTTGCCAGGTCTTGGGTGTGGATGAGAAGGCTATCGAGTCTCATGTCAGTTGCATTAATCGCCTACCTGCCTTGCGCCTGGGCCAGCAGGAGCGGGTCTCCTGGATCGACAATGCCCTGCAGGGCCGTTCACTGGCACTGACCGGGAACTGGTTTTCCGGGGTCTCCATCGAGGATAGCCTGATTCGCTCCGATCAAGAGTGTCAGCGCCTGTTCGCGGCAGCGACATGAGATGTATTTTCCCTCGACCTGACCTCTGTTGTTCAAGAGCGGGGTGGGGCAAGGCTCAGCGTAACCGTCTCCGGCGCCAGGCAGACCTGGTCGTTACACGCCTGCAGGCGTATCTCTAGTGGCACTGTGAATGGCGTTGAGGGAGTTTTCTCCTCGCTTGAAACCAGGGCCTGCAATCTCACCTTGCCAGTGAACACAGAGAGGGGTTGTTTCTGAAAAGCCAGTACCTGACGTTCTCCTTCGGGATAGGTGACCGGCCCCATCTGCCATCCTTCTGCCCCATCCGACAGCTTTGCCGGTACGCTGCCAAAGGCGTTGCAGAACATGGATGGCTACAGAACTGCCGGAAGGCATGGCATTGTCCGAACCCTCATCTTCCCGGTTAAAAGCTCAATTTGACCTGCTGCTCCATCGGCAGTGAGTGATTGGCAGCCCACTCTTGGGTTGAACCGTCATAGAGTTTGGCTTGACGGTTACCCAGGATCTCATGGGAGACGAACCAACCCAGGGCCGCCCGGTTGCCGGTGTGGCAGTAGTTGATTTGCTCCCCTTTCAATGCAACCTTGCTCGATGCATAGATACGTTGCAGGTTCTCTACGGAGTGGAGCTGGCCGCTGCCATTCACCGTTAGCCAGTCGTAGTTAAGGTGCAGTGCCTGTGGCAGCCTGCCGGCGCGCTCCTTGCCACCACCGCCATAGATGCCCAGAAATTCAGCCCGGGTACGGTTATCCACGATTTGGGTGCCATTTTTCAGCGCCGTTTTGACCTCTTTCGCAGTGGGATTCATCTGCTTGCGGTAACGGGCGGTGAATTTGACGGGTTTTCGCTGATTGCTTCCCTTTTCAAGGGGATAGACACGGTTTTTGGCATAACCGACTAACCCGCCATCCAGTATCGAGATATTATCGTGACCGAGCACCTTGAACGTCCAGTAAATCCTTGCGGCGCCTGCCATGTCTCCGGCAGAAGCGCCCAGGGAGATCAGTACCACATGGCTGTTGTTGTCAATTCCTAGGGAACCGATCAGTTTTTCAAGCACAGATACTGCAGGCATGTTCTTGAGCTGCCCCTTTTTTTCCACTCGCCAATGGTCATAATTTGTGTTGATCGAGCTGGGGATATGAAAACGCTGATAGTTCTGGTTATCCTGTAAATCGAGCAAAACGAGGTTTGTATTGTCTCTATTCATATGCAGCCATGACGGGGTAACCAGGGGTTCTACAGCTGCCGATAGAATACCTGGAAATATCAGTAGGAACAGAATAAAGAATCGTTTCATATCGGTTTCCTGATTTTGCCAAATGAGCACTGAGTTGAAAGAGCAGGCGGTTGATATTCACTCAGGTGAGTGCGAAATAGAATAAAATCCTTCTAAAACATGAGCTTAATATCGATTTTATTCTTCTCCATATGCGCCGTATATGGAGAATTTCAACAGCCCGTCAGGGCCTATCGACAGGCCCCGGCCCGCATGAAGCATTCAGGCCTGAGTGCAGCATGATCGCATCTATCAATGATCAGATCGATATTTTGCAGGATAATTCAAGGAATCTCAGATCAATTCTGTACTGAGTCTGTGTCAGATGGAATGTTCCCGGTGAAGGCTGAAAGAGCGCGTAATAGCCCGCTATTACAAAGCTTTTCAACGCCATGCCGGATTATTTCAGTCGCCACACAGCGATACATGAATGGATCAGAGGTTTTGTATACTTCATTGCTAGCGTGGATTTCGTGCCCTGCTGTGTCAGAATAGTGCGATTGAGGAACAAACAGGCATTATGAAATTCAAACCGGGGCATATTTTATCCTTACTGCTACTGCTATTGGTGTTTGGGGATCTGTCGGCGGCAGATTTTGACGACGCCATGAATGCTCTGGCCGGTAATGATTATCGCGAAGCCTACCGAGGTTTCAAACGTTTAGCGAAAAGAGATCATGTCGAGGCCCAGTACCGGCTTGGTATGCTCTATCTCTTCGGCAAAGGTGTGGAACGCGATGCGAATCAAGGCATCATATGGTTGAAAGAGGCGGCAAACAACGGCTCCTATTTGGCGGCCAATGGGCTTGCACAGGTCTATTTATCGGGCAAAGGTGTAGAGATCGATGAAAGTGTGGCGGTTAAATGGCTGGCACTGGCAACAGAGATTGCGAAGAAGAACCAGGGGGAGGCCGATGATGGCTGTGATTAGTCATCCTATAATTGTATGAAATTCAGCGACTTCGGCTTTAAGGAGAACCCCTTCGCGATAACCCCTGATCCCCGCTATCTCTATCTTAGCAGGGGACACGAAGAGAGCCTCGCCCATCTTATTTATGGCACCGGACCAAATGGTGGATTCGTTCTGCTTACCGGTGAAGTGGGAACCGGCAAGACCCTTCTGCTGCGCAGTCTCTTGGCGCAACATCTGGATAATGTCGATATCGCGCTGATCCTCAATCCCCGTCTCTCCCGGCGGGAGTTTATTGCCACCATTTGCGATGAACTGGGTATTCGATATAAGGGGCCGCCCTATTCACTGAAAATCCTCATCGACACCCTGACCAAGCATCTTTTAAAGACCCATTCTAGAGGTAAACATACGGTGCTGGTGGTGGATGAGGCACAAAACCTCAATCCGCGGGTATTGGAGCAGATACGTCTGCTGACCAATCTGGAGACCTCTCGTCACAAACTGTTACGTATTATCCTGGTTGGGCAACCGGAACTGCTGCACATGCTGGCGCGCAAGGAGATGCGGCAGGTCGACCAGCGTATCACCGCCCGCTTTCATCTGTCACCGTTGAATGCTCAGGAGGTTGGTCGCTACATCACCCACCGGCTTGCCGTGGCGGGTGTTCGTGAGGATCTGTTCACATCTATGGCGCTGAGATTGATACACCATTACTCTGGCGGTATCCCAAGAATCATCAACTCCATCTGTGAACGGACCTTGTTGGCGATCTATACATCCGGCAGACACCGGGTTGGCGCCAGGCTGGTACGGCGGGCAGCACAGGAGGTCAAGGGGCGGCGTTCAGGCAAGCGAGGCTGGCTTTGGGGCAGTGTCTTGTTGATTTCCCTAATGGGTGTGTTGGGTTTTTTTTATAACCAGACGGATCTTGATCCAGCGGTGGAATCCAGTCAAGTGAAAAAACTAGCGGATAAGGCAATTCCTGAGCTGTCTGAAGTTGTTGGCGAATCACAGAAAGTGGTAATGCCGGAGAGTAACGTTGATCGGGCGGAGATTCCTGCACCCCCTCCACCGGTGAAGGAGGAGCCTGATAAGAAAACGATAAACTCACTCCAGAAGTCCTCTGATCTCATCCAAACTGAGTTGCCAGATGATGATTTCAAGCTGGCCCAACTATTCAGTCAGCAGCAAAACAATATGGATATGTATCAGATGCTACTCGGTCTTTGGGGCGAGGCAAAACAGTTGCAGGATAACACTCCTCCTTGCCTGCAAGTTCGAAAATTCGATTTGCGCTGCCTTTCATCGGTAACGGATTGGAAGAATCTGCTCGGTATGAACAGGCCGCTGCTACTGCAGCTCAAGCAAAAGGATCTGAGACGCTTGTTGTTGTTGAAACATGTGGATGGTGAATGGCTATTGGTTAATAGCGGCAAACAAGACGGAGTGATTACACGGTCCCAACTAATGCGTTTTTGGAATGGCGGCTTCATCATGTTGTGGCGGCCCCTGGCCGAGATCGCCTTGATTGGTGAAGGTTCCTCCGGCAGCGCGGTTACATGGTTGCGCAAACGCCTGCAGCGCGTTGATGGCATCAAGGCACCGGTGATCGAGGGCTTGGACCGCTTTGATGCCAAGTTGGAAGATAGATTGAAGACATTTCAGCAGCGCCAGGGATTGACGGCAGATGGCGTGGCGGGTCAGCAGACCATGATCCATTTGAATAATCTGGCAATCCCGGTGGGAACGCCTACCTTGGTCTCGAATCAAGACCTGGCGGGAGGTTGATATGTCGCTGATTCTTGAAGCGCTGAAAAAGGCAGAACGCCAGCATATGCTGGGAGACGTGCCTAGGATTACACCCGATTCGGAACAACCGTCATCGGTGGCTTCTCATCGCTTAGGATGGTTGATGATATTTCTGTTGTCCCTGATTCTGGTTGGTGTCGGTATCTACCTGGGGAGCAGCTGGCTATCACCGTTAGGACAACAGCATGAGTCCTCCATCTCCCGTGTAGCACCTGAATCACAGGCTAGAGGTCAAGAGAATGAACCTATTAGCGATCAACCGCTTAACAGTGGGGATGGAATCACTGCCACTGATCCGGCTGTAACAACCCCTTCACCTCAGGCGGCCATCGAACCGCAACAACCGGTTAAAGCCCAGACCAAAGCGAAGGGGCTGGATTCGCCACCCGTAGTGGAAGTTACACCCACGCCTCTCCCGACGCCGACTCAAGCGCCCAGGCCCCTGCATGAGATGCCGGCTGGCTTTGTTGCCAACATGCCCTCCATCAATATCGATATTCACAGCTATGCCAAGCAACCAGCAAAGCGCTATGTGTTGATAAATATGGAAAAATATCGCGAGGGAGACTATCTTGCCGAGGGGCCAAGGGTGGTCGAGATTCTGCCCCAGGGGGTTGTAATGGAGCATATGGGGGAACACTTCATTCTGCCCATTGGGAACAATTAACCCGAATGTTTCATCCGGGAGATCGCTGATTCATTGACTGAGTCAAAGGGGATAACCCGCTTCCCTTATGATCTGGGTGTTCTTGCAACTGCCCAGACATCTATCCGTTTTGCTCCCGCTTTTTTCAAAAGCTTGCTGAGTTCGGTGACCGTCGCCCCTGTGGTGATGACGTCGTCCACCAGTACCAGGTGGGATCCA
>JASFJX010000236.1:0-6027 GCA_050119385.1 Candidatus Thiodiazotropha sp.
AGGGGGCAGCATGCGAGGTCGATGGCCTATATCTGGCGGGAGATGGTCAATTGACGGACTTTCATCTCGATGTGGAACACAGCGTCCCCCATTGCAGTAGTCGTGAGAATTTTAAGGGCATTCTGCACGGTGCAGGTAGAGCGGTTTTTGACGGACTGATCCAAGTGGGGGTTGATTCGCAGAAGAGCCAGGCCCATCTGCACAATGCCAATCTGATGCTCTCGACCCAGGCCGAAGTCGATACCAAACCCCAGTTGGTGATACTCGCGGATGACGTACAGTGCAGCCACGGTACAACCGTGGGACAACTGGATCCGCAGGCACTTTTCTATCTTCGTTCGCGTGGAATCGACGCCCAACGGGCGCGACGCCTACTTTGTCTCGGTTTCGCCAGTGACATTATTGACCGGTTTGAAACGGCATCCCTGCGCCAACAAATAGGGAGTGAACTCGAACGGCTGATGCGGTTCTGAGTGACTCGGTTATTGACTGTTCCCGGTAGTGATGGTGATGAGTGTAGATGAATAATTCACGAATGAATGACGCAGCTAGCGTGGCACCACCCACCCGCGACGCGTTGATCGAGGTATTGTGCACTGTTTACGATCCGGAAATACCGGTCAACATCTACGATTTGGGTTTGATCTATCGCCTGGAAGTGGATACTGAGGGTAAGGTGGAAGTCGATATGACCCTCACTGCTCCCGCCTGTCCGGTAGCGGGTACGCTGCCGCATGAGGTTGGCAGGGTGATCGATGCGGTACCGGGTGTCACCGATGCCACTGTCAGGCTGGTATGGCAGCCGCCATGGAGCCAGGAGAGAATGAGTGATGAAGCTAAACTGCAGCTGGGTTTATTTTAAATAGCTTTATTGATTGCATAGCGGGGCCAGATATGAAAAAGGGGTTATCAGATTCGTGAAAACCTCAGGAAGTCGTTAATGCAATGAATGGGCAGGTTTGTATTAATTAGAGGTATGTTATGGCAATACAACTGACTGAGAACGCCGCCGGCCATGTCAAATCGATGCTGTCTCATAGAGAGGGGGCTATCGGATTACGTCTAGGAACCCGAAAGAGCGGCTGTACCGGTTTCGCCTATGTCGTCGACTATGCGGAACAGGTGGAAGATGATGATCGACAGTTCGAGTCTCAAGGTGTAAAGATTGTTGTCGATAGTGAGAGCCTGCCGATGCTCGATGGTATGACAGTGGATTATGTCAAGGCAAATGTGCTCAATGAGGGGTTCGATTTTATTAATCCGAATATAAAGGATCAGTGTGGTTGTGGTGAGTCGTTCAGTGTGTAAAGGGGTGTTACAAGTTTTGGAGGAGAGGGTGGTTGAAATAGACGATATCGTTGATAATTTTGATTTTTTAGACGATTGGGATGCGCGTTATCAATATCTCATTGAATTGGGGGAATCCCTGCCCATAATGCCTGATGCATTGAAAGTTGATGAGAATTGGGTCAAGCCCTGTATGAGCACCGTACATGTATCGGCACATCGGCGGCAGGATGATCCGGCACTGATCTATTTCAAGGGCGACTGCGATACCGCGATCATCAAAGGTGTCATTGCTTTATTGATCGATCTTTTATCGCACCGGACATTGAAGGAGATTCGTGCTATGGATGTGGACTCGCTTTTTAAACGGCTTAAGCTCGAAGAGCATCTCAGTCCAAACCGGCATGTGGGTATCTACGCTATCGTAGAAAAGATGATTGAGAGGGCCGAAGCCCTCTCGGGTGTCGAGACTATAAAGCTCGAGCCAACCATTCTGCCGTAATTCCTAGATCCTTCTATCGGAGTCTGCTGCTTAATTGACTTAGATATGTTCTAAATCGACCGCATCCTCCGAATGTTTAGAGTCTAATTGTAAAAACTGATTAAAAATAAATAAACATAAATTAATTGTGGGGTTTGAAACGGGTGAAATAAGCCGATTTAAAACCCTAATCCGGCTGAAGCGTTCGGATTAATGACGAAAAGCATAGCTAGCCCGAATTTTCACAGGGAAAATGCCAGGGAGGTGGCATAGAAGACAACAGTGCCTGATGAGTGATTACTGGGGTATCTGCAACTCGATGGTCCCCGTGATTTCAATCCGTATTGTTTGACTGCCGGCCTCGATGGTGGGTGCGGCCTCCGCAGCTCCCCCCATTGCCATCATTCGGGTATGTCTGGAGAATGGTTGAGCGGCCCGGTCCGGTGACTCTATCTTCATCTCTACCAGGCGATATTCCTTGCGTCCAAACTGCTTTGTCACCAGGTCTGCCCGTTTGCGGAAGGAATCGATTGCCTGTAGCGTCAATGACTCCTCAACCTTTTCCCGTTGAGCCGGTGAAACGGTATAACTGAGGGAGTCCAAGGCCAGGGATGACTGTAAGTTTTTTAACAGTTCGCTCAATTTGTCGCTGTGCATACTCTGCAGCCGGATCGATTGACGTACGCGCCAACCGGTCACTCGCTTCTGTTGGTAAATTGGGCTGGTCTGATAGCCAAGGGTCTGTACCTTAATGCCTTCTCTTCCCTTGGCCTCTTTAACGGCCTCAGAAATCAGCCGGTTGACACTATTGCTCAATTGTCCGGGCTCACTTCCCTCTTTTTGTGCATACAGAACCGCGATCAAGGTGTCATTCTCGACTTCCGCCGAGGCGGTACTGTGAAGTTCTATACGATCGTAATGCTGTTCCTGCTCCTCTGCCTGCAGAAGCGATTGTGGAGATAACAGGCAGAGACAGACGAGGAGAGAGAGGGGCAAGATTTGACTATTCGAATTTAACATATCACCTCCTGTTCATCGATTTTTCTGGGTAATTCTGTTCTTAATCGGTTTTTACTTATCATTCTGATCCGTTAACGCATTTCCCTAAAAAATTACCAGTTTAATGTTAACCTGCTGATGCGAATATATGTGATCATCACTTAAAGTTCTAGTCTTGGCAGAAGGATCTGCAAATGCATTCAAAGAAAATCGACACATACAGGGAGGTGGAGCATGGAAGTGATACGGTGATGGATCGCATTGATGCCATTATCGTAGAAAACACGGCAAAAACGAGATGTGGGTTAAAACGAGCTATAGTCAAGCTTCCGGGTTAATAGTGTTGATTACAACGATCTGTCTTCCCGTTCATCATCGCAGGTGAGATTATTTTCCGGCGAAAATCGAACAGTCACGATACGCAACAGTGTCAGCAATGAGATGACCGCCAGGCTCAACAGGACCTCTTGTGCAGTATAATCGCGATACCAGAGGCTGATCAGTTCACCGATCAAGACCACCAGGGCGGCGTCCAGTATCAGCGTTACTTTCACTCTGCCTAGTTCCAGGTAGGACTGGAGAGTGCGTACCAATTCCAAGATGGCCAGGACAATAACGACATCGGTAATCATCTTCTCAGCCCCATGGCTCCACTCTTCGGTGATTGCAATGTAGAGATGGGAAATCAATTCAACAAACGCAGCAGTGATCCATAGTCCCAAGCAGATCATCAATCCGCTCACTAGAATCTTAATCATCGTGTTGAAGATACGTGGGTTGAACAAGTGTGTAACAACCGTAGGGCTGGGGTTAGGGGAGATACTACTCATTTAACGATCCTGAATGGTTCTTTTATGGGGGCAATCCATTGCTATGCTTCAGAGAGTATGCGCTTTAGTGGGTTCTGTCTCAAAAGTTTATGCTTGAACTCAATTTTAAGTAGCATGTGATTTCTCTGCGCTTCCTGTCAAATGGGAGGCAATTGTATGGTGGGTTTGTGACTGTTACATGAGGCCTGGATGAAAATTTCCCTACCATCACGGCCCTAGTGGCGCGGCTCTGAGTGTTACCGAATTACCGAGCGGCCCACTAGCAATAGATCGGTTGCTTGAGGGATCTATTGATGGGTACAAGGCAACGAGAGTTTGCGTTCCCCAAACCAAATGGCTAGACGCTGCAGGGGGTGGCGGTTACCGCCAGGGCGCCAAGTGCGGCGCAGACGGTTTTGGTAGGCATCGAACTGCAGGCCCCAGGGGGCGGCTAGTACCTTTCCCCGACCAAGCAGGATTTTCAATACCTGCGATGCGGCAAAGCCGGCACACAATTCACATCCCATTGGTGTGGAGGGCCCCTTCCTGGCGACCAGGTCGATTCTCTCGGGTAAAACCAGATAGGCGGCGTGAAGGCGGGCCGGCGCCAGGCCCACCAGAAATCGTAGATATTGTTGATACTCACTCACCCCCTCTAACTGGAAGTACTCTTCAAAGCTCATGCCGCCCGGTAGGAAGTTCAGCAGCGCCGAGCCCATCCCCAAGGGAGCGGCGGTGACCGCTGCGATCATCAGTCTGTCGCAGGCGGAAAAGATAGCCCGTCTTGCCTCCATGGCGAAGAAATCAAGTCCGTCAAGATAGAGATCGCAATCAGCGAGAAACCTATCCGCCTGTGTCGGACTTACACCCTTGGGGAATTGCCTGATGTCAAGTTCGGGATTGATTGACAGGGCCATCTCGAGCAGTACTTCGAGCTTCGGTCTATCGATTGTATCCAGATTCGCTCCTGCCTGGCGATTGAAGTTTTCCAGTGCGAATGTATCAAAATCCGCCAGATTGAAGCACCCCACGCCAAGCCGGGTCAGGGTCAACAGATGGCTGCCACCAACGCCTCCCAGGCCGGCAATCGCAACGCGGGCGTTGTTTAATTGCTGTAGCTCTGCCTCTGTTACCCAGCCGATGGTGCGAGAAAACGCGGTATTGAAATCAAAGCCGGTCATTGTAGCGCCAATCGCCGGAACTTAATTTTCGCTTCCAGGGTTGGTTTTCAAGCTCATTACGGATGAAATCGTAGAGTGATTTGATTTGTGGGCTCATGTGACATGTCAATTCACTACGTTGTAGATCATATAGTGCACGTTTACCTCTTAGTTCGAAGGGTGTGCTGATCTGGCGGAAGTGCAGTCCAAAACGTTTCAGGTGGCGCTGCAGCCTGGGTTCCATCACTACCACAACGAGATCAAGCTGACTGATATCCACCATGGCAATGGCCGATAGATAGAGACCGATGGATATGTTCGGGAAGTTGCGCTGGTCCTCTTCGGTAAAGACAGAGGGATTGTAGCTACCCAGAACGAAGGGTTTACCTGCCTCATTGGCTCGTCGGCGAAAATGGCGAGGAACCGCCAAACGTGATATTTCCCCAAATCTACCTTGGTTAAGATGATTTAAATGATTATTACTTGGGAGATTAATGTCATGGTGTTGAAAGGGCAGTTGGGCTTGGGTGTCGTCACTTGGTGGTATAACCAGGCGTACGCAACCGGCGATTTCACCGGTCCGTTTGTGTTCCAACAGACAGTGATGGGAATAATCGTCACACTCATCACGTTCTAGACACTTTTCATTCGGCGGTTCCCAGCCCAGCTCTTCCGTATAGACCTGGTAACGGATGGTATAACCGAAGCGCTTCTGATGGCGTGTTGCCGCGTAACGGGGGCTGAAATAATTTGAAAAATTCCTTACTAGGCCATCCATTCCTAATCTCCCTGAATTGGCGTCTTTGCCAGATTACGTATATGGCATGATTTGTTAGTGTTACCCAATATCAGTTGGGGATCGCTGTCTATAGACTAAGAGCTTACGCTTGCTTGGAGAAGCAGGCCTTAGACTTATAACCATAGTCCGCCCAGCTGTAGGGGACAAATAATTAAGATCATATCGTTGCTAATTAAGTTAGCTTCGTCACAGACCTGGCCGCATATACCAACCGATGTGTTGTATGAGGATGCTGCTTGTTTATAAGAATAATCGAGCCGGATCATGAAGCGTCGTGTCTTTTTCTTTAGTGCGCTATTCGCCGTTTTGGTACCGGCCTTATTTCCTTGCCTTGATATCCACTCCCTCGGCGACCTTGTCACCAGGATGCACCACTATACGATTACCCGCTGAGAGGCCGGAAAGAATCTCTGCTTCAAGACCGGTGCGTCTACCGAGGGTAACCCTGCGCATGTTGGCCTTACCCTCGTGTTCCAGGAAAACAGCCCACTC
>JASFJX010000237.1:0-6016 GCA_050119385.1 Candidatus Thiodiazotropha sp.
CCCTGGCACGACAGTTTGGCGCCGAGGTGGTCGATCTGAAGGCCGGTCAGGATCCGGTCAAGGCGGCTGCGGCCTATTCCCGTGGGCGGGGCGTCGATGCAGTGATTGTGACAGCGACGACCAAGAGCAGCGAGCCGATGCACCAGGCGGCGCTGATGTGCCGCAAGCGCGGGCGGATCGTGTTGGTGGGCGTGACGGGGCTGGAGTTGTCGCGGGATGATTTCTTCAAGAAGGAATTGACCTTCCAGGTATCGGCCTCCTATGGCCCGGGGCGTTATGATCCGAACTATGAGGAGAAGGGACAGGACTACCCGGTGGGTTTCGTGCGCTGGACCGAGCAGCGCAATTTCGAGGCGGTGCTGGACATGATGGCCGATGGCCGGCTGGATATAAAACCTCTGATCTCGCACCGTTTTGATATTGGCGAGGCGGAAAAGGCCTATGAATTGATAGGCGGTTCGGCACCTTCGTTGGGTATTTTGCTGTCTTATCCGGGGATTGAGATTAGTGCAGAATCCCGGTCGGTGGTGTTGGCGCAGGCACCTCCCCTCTCCCCCGCACCTTCCCCTGCTCAAGGAGAAGGAAGAATAGCTTCGGTGAGCTTTGTGGGATCGGGCAACTATGCCACGGCAGTACTGATTCCAGCCTTTAAAGAGACCGGTGCCCTTCTGCGCTGTGTGGCTTCAAGCGCAGGTGTTAGTGGCCTGCATGCAGGTCGTAAGTTTGGTTTTGATGAGACCACAACCGACTCAGATCGTATCTTCTCTGATGATCAGACCAAAGCCGTCGTCATTACCACGCGTCATGACAGTCATGCCCGTTTTGTGTTGCAGGCGCTGAAGGCAGGAAAGCATGTTTTTGTTGAGAAGCCGTTGTGTTTGACGTTGGACGAGTTGGATGAGATTGAAGGTGCATATGTTGATGCCCTCCCCCCAGCCCTACCCCAGGGGGAGGGGACAGGCAGCGGTAAACCGATGTTGATGGTGGGCTTCAACCGACGATTCGCGCCGCAAGTGCAGAAGATAAAGCAGTTGTTGAACGGCGTGAGCGGGCCGAAGTCGTTCATCATGACGATAAACGCCGGCGCCATTCCGGAGGATCACTGGACACAAGATCTGGAAGTGGGCGGTGGGCGCATCATCGGTGAGGCCTGCCACTTCGTGGATCTGTTGCGTTTTCTAGCCGGCAGTTCGATTGACCGTTGGAGTCGCACCACGATGGACGCCAACACCGAGGACACCGTTTCCATCAGCCTGCAGTTCGCCGATGGTTCGATCGGGGCGGTCCACTATTTCGCCAATGGTCCCAAGTCGTTCCCCAAGGAGCGCCTGGAAGTGTTCGCGCAGGGGCGCGTGCTGCAGCTCGATAACTACCGCAAGCTCACCGGATTTGGCTGGCCAGGTTTTGGGAAGATGAATCTGTGGCGGCAGGACAAGGGGCAGAAGGCGTGTGCCAGGGCCTTTGTCGAGGCGGTTGAGGGTCGTGCTGCCGTGCCGATAGCGGTGGATGAGGTTTTTGAGGTGACGCGTGTCAGTATCGAGCTTGCCAAGGGTGAGAAATGAAGCTCATCGACATCATCGCCGGGGCGCGCCCCAACTTCATGAAGATCGCGCCCATCATTCGTGCCCTGAAGGGGCAGGCGGCGAACGGTGGTGTCTTGCGCTACCGCCTAGTGCATACGGGCCAGCATTATGACCCCAAGCTATCGGGGGCCTTTTTCGAACAACTGGGTATTCCCGAACCGGATGTGAACCTGGAAGTCGGTTCGGGCACCCAAGCGGAACAGACCGCAGCCATTATGATGCGCTACGAACGACTGCTCGTGCAGCAACGCAGCGACCTCTGCCTGGTGGTAGGTGACGTGACCTCTACCATGGCCTGTGCCATTGCGGCGCAAAAACTTTGTGTGCCTACGGCCCATGTGGAGGCCGGTATTCGCTCCGGTGACTGGACCATGCCGGAGGAGATCAACCGCATGGTCACCGATGCGATTACCAACTGGTTTTTCACCACCAGCGAGGTGGCGAATGAGAACCTGCGCAAGGCAGGTGTGGATGAGAGCCGCATCTTTTTTGTCGGCAACACCATGATCGATACCTTGATGGCGAACCTGAGCCGGCTGCAGGCACCGCCTTTCTGGTCCGAGCTTGGCCTGGAGGCGAGTGAGTATTTCGTGGTTACGCTGCACCGTCCGGCCAACGTGGATGCACTGGATGGGTTTGCCTGTTTATTGAAGGCCATTGGCGATGCCACGCGTGGCATGCCGGTGATCTTCCCTGTGCACCCGCGCACCGCTAAGACTCTGCGCGAGGTGGAGGGCGTGCCTGATGAAATCTATCTGATAGATCCTCAGCCTTACCTGGAGTTCAACTACCTTGTAAAGCATGCCAAGGCAGTGATTACCGATTCGGGTGGGATTACCGAAGAGACCACGGTAATGGGAGTGCCTTGTCTTACCTTGCGCGATTCGACCGAGCGACCGGAGACGGTTACTATCGGCACCAATGAGTTGTTGGGTACCAACCCGGCTGCCTTGGCCCCGGCGTTAAGCAAGCTGTTTGCCGGGCAGTGGAAGTGTGGCGCGATTCCGGAAAAGTGGGATGGCAAGACCGCCGAGCGAATTGTAGCTCATCTGGAGAAGTTGCTCTGCACCTGAGTACCCTCCCTCGTTACTGGCATACCCTGCGTTATTTACGCCCGGTGCAGATTTATGGCCGGTTCTGGTACCGGTATTGGCGGCCCCGGCCCGACCTTCGACCAGCACCAGGTTTGTGTGAACCCACAGTGGCCTGGCAGCCACCGGCAAGGCGTCTGTCTTCCATGACGGGCCCACGCAGTTTCGTTTTTTTGAGCGAACCCGGCCAATTGGATGAAATAGGCTGGAATGGACCGCAACGCGAGAAACTCTGGCGTTATAATCAGCACTATTTCGACGACCTCAACGCAATCGATGCCCCAACCCGCCGGGCATGGCACGCAGCCTTAGTCGATGATTGGGTTGCTAACAACCCACCCGGCCAAGGTAACGGCTGGGAACCCTATCCGCTTTCGTTGCGGGTGGTGAACTGGATCAAATGGTCATTGGCCGGGGCAACACTTCCCCCGACAGCGTTGCAAAGTCTGGCAGTTCAAGTCCGTTGGCTCACTGGCCGGCTTGAGATTCACCTGCTGGGTAACCACCTTTTTACAAATGCAAAGGCATTGGTTTTTGCGGGTTTGTTTTTTCAGGGTAAGGAGGCCGATACGTGGCTGGAAAAAGGGTTGCGCATATTGGCATGCGAGGTGCCTGAACAGATCCTGCCCGATGGCGGTCACTTTGAGCGCAGCACCATGTACCATGCCCTGGCCCTGGAAGACATGCTGGACCTGGTCAACGCAGCCACCTGTTTTTCTTTCAGGCTAAGTCCTAGCCAACAATTGCAGGTATCCGACTGGAAAAAACAGGCCTGTGCCATGCATGCATGGTTGCGGGCCATGTGTCACCCTGACGGTGATATCGGCCTGTTCAACGACGCTGCGTTTGGCATTGGTTCTAGCATGGCAGAACTGGATGCCTACGTTAGCCGGCTCCTACCAGCATTGCACGCGGCTACCGAACAAGCATCGGTTGAGATGCCGGACAGTGGCTATGTACGGCTGACACGCGGTTATGCTGTTGCGTTGCTAGACGTAGCCCCGCTGGGCCCAGACTACCTTCCCGGACACGCCCATGCCGATACCCTGTCATTTGAGCTCTCTATAGGCAAACAGCGGGTATTGGTGAATTCGGGAACTTCATGCTATGGCACCAGCACCGAAAGACTTCGCCTGCGGGGCACCGCTGCCCACAACACCGTCGTTGTTGATGGGCAAGACTCCTCTGAAGTATGGGGCGGTTTCCGGGTGGCCCGCAGGGCCTATCCCATGGAGCTGCACACCAAACATGAAGCAGACGGATCGCTGTCCGAGGTCAGTTGTGCGCATAACGGTTACTATTGGCTGCCCGGGAAACCGGTTCATCGCCGCACCTGGCTCATGAACGAAGGAGGTTTAACTATCAACGACCTGGTTGAAGGCCCAGGCAGCACAGCTGAAGCCAGGTTTCATTTCCATCCCGATCTGCAAGTCCGCTTCCACGATAACCGACAAGAAGGCATGGCCTTGCTGCCCAATGGCACGGCAGTAACCTTTCAGGTGGAGAAGGGTGAGGCCCGGCTGGAACCCAGCACCTGGCACCCGCTTTTTGGCGTCACTATTCCCAATATTTGCTTGGTCGTGAAGTTGGTGCAAAGCACCAGCAAGCTTCGCTACGGTTGGCCCCATGCACATTCTCTTTTTGACTGATAACTTCCCTCCAGAGGTAAATGCACCAGCCAGTAGAACGTTCGAGCATTGCCGCGAGTGGGTGAACGCTGGGCACCAGGTCACAGTAATCACCGGGGCACCAAACTTTCCAAAAGGCAAAGTTTTTGAAGGTTACCGAAACCGGCTCTGGCAGCAGGAAACCATGTCAGGTATTCGCGTCCTTCGTGTGTGGACCTACATCACGGCGAATGAAGGCTTTGCCAAACGCACCCTCGATTACCTGAGCTACATGGTCACAGGTTTCCTGGCCAGCCTGTTCGTGCGCCGAGTGGACATTGTGGTGGGTACGTCGCCGCAATTCTTTACGGCGTGCGCGGCGTACGCGGTAAGCCGGATAAAGCGGGTACCCTGGGTCTTCGAACTGCGCGATCTTTGGCCGGAGTCGATACGTGCGGTGGGGGCGATGAAGGAGTCAAAGGCGCTCGACTTTTTGGAGAAGCTCGAGCTGCACCTGTATCGCAAGGCAAATACGGTGGTATCGGTGACCAACGCCTTCCGCGATAACCTGATCAGACGCGGCATTGACGGTGACAAGATCCATGTGTTGACCAACGGGGTGGACATCAACCGCTTCAACCCGCGTGACAAGGACGCCGAATTGGTGCGCAAGCTGGGCCTGGAGGGTAAGTTTGTCGCCGGGTACATCGGTACCCACGGCATGGCGCACGCGCTCGAGACGCTACTCGAAGCCGCGGAAAGACTGAAGGCCCGCCCCGACAGCGACCGCTACCGGATACTGTTGTTGGGTGACGGAGCGCGCAAAGGCGAACTAGTTGCGCAGGCACAGTCTATGGGACTGGACAACGTAATCTTCGTGGATTCGGTATCGAAGGACGAGGTCGTGCGCTACTGGTCGCTGCTCGACGTGTCGATCATCCACCTGCGCAGGGCGGAGTTGTTCACCACTGTGATTCCATCCAAGCTGTTCGAGTGCATGGGCATGGGTATCCCGGTGCTGCACGGCGTGGAGGGCGAGTCAGCTGCCATCGTCGAACAAGAGGGCGTTGGGATCGTCTTTGAGCCGGAAAATGCGGAAGACCTGTGTGCTGGGTTAATTAAGTTCGCGAAAGACCGATCTCTCTACAAGCAGTGCCGGAATCAAGGGCGTGCGGGGGCAAAGAAGTACGATCGAAGTGTGCTGGCACTCAGGATGTTGGGGCATCTCCAGGATCTCTCTTACAGGTAGCCCTCGAAGGCATCTTCCAGCGAGCGTGCGTAGCAATGAGGCGGCGGATGATCGTGATAGTCTTGCGCGATATTTAGATGCTCATGGGCCTGCTCATAAGTGCGCCAGCTAGAAGGTCCACGCGTTCTTAACCAGATTGAATTTTGTTCCCGCCATCTCCGCAAAAAACATCATGTGGAAAATAAGGCTAAATATTTACGCATTAGCGAAAACTGCACATTGATAACAAGACTCACAGTTGCCGGTGCTTCAGGATTTATAGGTCAGGCACTTTGCAAGACGCTACCAGATTGAGGTTTAGCGATGCGCGGTGTTCTTAGATCATTGAATTGTTAAGAGGCATGAAAGAGAGATTAAAACAGTTTTAAAGCGTTAATATGGCTCGGCGCTATTATATATCCAGTTTGGTTTGTGTATGGTATTTGGTTTGGGAATTATGACGGTCCAATTATTGTAGGATTTACATCCGAGTGGGCGGCATGCTAT
>JASFJX010000238.1:0-6008 GCA_050119385.1 Candidatus Thiodiazotropha sp.
CGGCAAGCGTAGCCCAGTGGAGAACTGTAAATGCCAACTGAACTGAGTACAGAAGAGGAATACGATAAAGCATTCGATGAAGCCGACCTCGAAGGCGTGAAGCCCGGCGAGAAGCCTGATGGTGATGAGCCGAAAGGCGACGAGCCAGGCGATAACGCTGATGATATCGAGACTTCTTACGGCGACGATCCGAACTCGAACAACGACAACCCTGATAACCCGAAACCCGATGAAGGCGAATCCCCAAAGACCCTGACTCCGGAGCAGTGGGAGCAGAAGTTCAAATCGTTCGAGGGGCGCATCAAAGTGCGTGAAGACCAGTGGGAAGAAGAAAGGTCCCAGTGGGAGCGCGAACGCGATGAGATGCGTCAGCAGATCGACACACTGAAACCCCGGCCTGAAAAGCCTGAGGGCGAAACACAGGACACCGACACCGGCCCTGAGTTCGACGAAGCCGCTTTCGCTGATGAGTATGGCGAGGACGTACTGAAAGCGGTCAAGTATTTTGCCAAGCAGGTTGCCACAGACACCGTGGATTCCAAGGTGAAACCGCTGGAGGAGAAGCTGACTCCGATGGAGCAGCGCCAGAAGGAGATTGAAGAGGATGCAAGGGCCGCTGCCAGCAAGCGCTTCTACGAAGCCGTGAGGTCTGGTGGTGATGGTCACGATGACTTCGACGATTACATCCCCGGCGGAAAACTCAACGGCGACCTTATCGAATGGATCGATTCCCAGACATCGTACTTGGCGAAGGCATACAAGAACGTCTACGAGGCCGGTACCGCTGAAGAAACCAAAGACCTTTTGACGCGGTACAAGCAGGCCCGAGGCATGACTTCCAATAAAGACGAGCCGCCTCCGACTCCGCCTGATACCAGCAACCTTGAGACCGTTACCAGCCGTCGCACTCCGCCTTCTCGCGGTCGCGCCAGCAAGGACGATTTCGATGGTGCCTGGGATGAAGCGGAGCGGATTGAGGGTCGTCGCTAGTCATTAGGAGATAGAAAATGACTGCTTATGGTGACATCTCTCCGCGTACCGCTGCCTACGCCAGCCGTGAGCTGCTCAAACGCGGAATTCCATACCTGGTTCTGGAGAAATTCGGCCAGGCAAAACCCATCCCCATGCGCTCTTCGAAGGCTATCACCTTCCGGCGTTATGAGGCCCTGGACCCCACCCCCGCCGCGTTGACTGAGGGCGTGACCCCGGATGCCAGCAGCCTGACGAACACCGATGTGACGGCAACCCTGGTGCAGTACGGTGATCGTATTCAGCTCACTGACGTGATCCAGGATACCCACGAAGATCCCGTCTTCATGGAGTCCCAGGACATTCTCGGTGAGCAGGCTGCGCAGATGATCGAGACCGTGCGCTTCAATGTGCTGAAGGCGGGCACCAATGTGTTCTATGCCAACGGCACTGCTCGCGACGAACTCGACACTGCGCCCACTCGCACCATGCAGCGGCGTGTGACTCGCGCTCTGAAACGCCAGAACGCCCGCAAAGTCAGCCGCGTGGTTCGTTCCACTGCGTCGTTCAACACCGAGAACGTGGCGCCATCCTTCATCGGCCTGTGTCATCCCGACCTTGAGGGCGACATTCGCAACATGGAGGGCTTCGTGCCGGTCGAGAACTACGGTCAGCTCTCTCCCTACGAGAGTGAGTTGGGCAAGGTAGAGGACGTGCGTTACATCACGTCCACGATCTTCGAGCCTTGGGCTGATGCGGGAGCCGCTACCAGCACCATGATCAGTACCACCGGCACCAATGCGGATGTGTACCCGATTCTCTATATCGCCCGTGATGCCTACGGCATCGTCCCGCTGAAGGGCAAGCAGGCCATCACACCGATGGTTGTCAATCCCAAGCCTTCCGACTCCGATCCTTTGGGTCAGCGCGGTCACGTTGCATGGAAGTCCATGCAGACCGCAGTGATCCTTAACGACCTCTGGATGGCTCGGGCAGAGGTTGCCGCGACCGAGTAATGGTTAGTGTAACCGCCGTACAAAGGGGGCCATCCGGCCCTCTTTTTTAATCCACCGAGGTAATCAATGACCACGCTGACCGCTTTGAAGAAAAACGAACTTCTTGAGTACATACTGGAAGTTCACAACACCGATCTGTCCGAGTCCGGCAAGACCCGCGACGAACTTCTTTCCGAAGCTATAAAACTTGACGCCAAGGCCGAGATCGCCTCAGAACTCGACTCCCAGTCTTCCGCCACCATGGCCGCTCTCGACGCCGATGAAGAGGAGGTCGACAGGCAGACCCAGAAAGAGAAGGAGAGAGCTGCTGAGGCCCAGCCTGAAGGGGCGAACATGGCGCGGGTGCTGAAGAAGCAGAGCCAATACAAGGTTCGCATCTTCCCCTCCGAGGGCGACGACGGTTCGCATCCGGTCAAGCTGTCGATCAATGGCTATGCCTACCTGATCCCGCGTGACAAGGAATCGATCGTTCCTGAGTCCGTCGTGAATATCCTGAAGAACGCTGTCGTCACTCAGTTCTACTACGACGAAGAGAACAATATTCGCAGTCGCGACGTGCGCCGGTACAACTTCGAATCACGGCCTGTCGAATAAGGAGTTGCCGTTATGCTTGCCTCGAAAATCATTGACCGCGTGAAGGAGGTTTTGCAGGACGCAAACTCCGTCACTTGGACTGAGGCCCAGTTAATCGAGTGGCTGAATGACGCGCAGCGGGCAGTGGTTTCCGAGCGCCCAGACGCCACATCCATCACCGAAAGCATGGCCTTGGTATCCGGTACAAAGCAGTTGCTTCCTGCCGGGGGCTCGAAGCTGTTGAAAGTGGTGCGCAACATGGGCACTGATGGAGCAACGCCTGGTCGCGCTATCAAGCTGGTAGATCAGGACACGCTCGATGAGAACTCTCCGGACTGGCATGCCGATACCTCGGCAGCCGTGATCAAGGCGTATGTCTTCAACGAGAGCACCGACCCGAAGGTCTTCTACGTCACGCCTCCTTCTGATGCCAGCAGTCAGATCGAGATCGCTTACTCGAAGAACCCGGCCGATGTCGCCGCAACGACCGACGAGACATCCGTGCCGGATATCTACGGTCCGGCTTTGATCGAGTGGATGTGCTATCGCGCATTCAGTCGTGAGTCGATCAACACCCCCAACTACCAACGCGGCTTGAATCATCAGAAGACATTCTTCAACCTTCTTGGCGTAAAGATGCAGGCCGACCTTGCTTATCGGCCTGCTGTTGGCAGCGAGGCAGGCTGATGGCGCTTATCGACAGTTACCTGATCGACATCATGCCGTCTGTTTCAGGTTGCCCTGAACAGGCAGCGACCCGAGCGGTTATTCAGGCAATCCGCGAGTTCTGCCGTGAAACCCATGCATTGAGATACACACAGCAGATCACTACGGTGCGCAACATCGCGGAATACACCCTTGAGCCGCCGACCGGCTGCCGCCTTATCAGTGTGGATCGGGCCAGGTTCGACGGCACCAAGCTGAGTGCAACCAGTGAGGCGGAAATGGATCGATTGGTCCCCGGATGGGACGAAGAGTCCGGGACGCCAACCCACTACCTGCTCGATGGGCTGGCAACCATTGTCCTCTACCGCAAGCCGGAGCAAATGGGCATCGACGCTTTGGAGGTTCGCCAGGTACTCATGGTAACGGATGACGCAACCGAGATCGATGACGATTTCTTCGACCTCTACCACGATGCCGTCACAGCAGGAGCGAAGGCTCGCCTATTGGCAATCCCTAAGAAGCCCTGGGCCAACCTGGCCTTGTCTGGCACTTTCCGCGATCAGTTCGAACAGGAGATGGCAACAGCAAGAGTTCGGGCCGAGAAGGGCAACGTTAAACGCTCCCTGAGAGTGAGCCCTGTTCGATTTGGTTAATTCGATTGTGGTGATCTGATGCGAATCAGCCTGTCAAAGTTCAAGGGAGAGGTTCCAAAGCTGGCAGACAACAATCTGCCCGACGGTTACGCTTCAGGAGCGATAGCTTGTCGCATCTCAAATGGCAATCTGGGTCCCTATCGCGACACCCAGTATGCGGCGACACCCAGCAAGGTTGGTACTAAGGCGTCGATCTATTTGTGGAACGCTACGCACGCCAGTGACGGTTTCTGGTTTCACTGGCTGAGCGATGTTGATGTGGTGCGCGGCCCGGTTGCTGGCGACACTCAGGCGACGACCTACTTCACGGGTGACGGCATACCAAAGCGCACCGATGCGACCATCGCTACCAGTAGCGGCACCGACTACCCGACCACCGCTTACACTCTTGGTGTTCCAGCACCTGAGACCGCGCCCACTGTTGTTAGTGAAGTTGTGACAGGCACTATCACAGGAGCAACGCAGGCTGTTCCAGTAGTCATTACGAGCGTTTCACATGGTCTGTCAACTGGTGACAATATCTATATAGAAGACGTTGTGGGCATGACTGAGCTGAACGATACATCATTCCGTATCGAGGTTTTGACTGATGATACTTTCTCTCTCCAGGATACGGATTATGCAGATATTGACGGCTCAAGCTACACAGCCTACACCAGCGACGGCACCTGGACGCAGCGGTATGAAGAGACGGACCTGGAGACCCGGGCCTATGTCTACACCTACGTCAGCGCCAACCAGGAAGAGGGCGCGCCTTGTGATGCGTCACTGACCGTTGATGTGGGTCCCGGCCAGCCGGTTGAGATCACCGGTATGGAGACGGTGCCGACCGGCAGCTACAACATCGCCACCAAGCGCATCTACCGCACGGCCACTGTTGGCGGAGCGACAAACTACTACTTCGTGGCCGAGATTCCCGTGGCGAACACCAGCTATACCGACTCGGTGAACTCGGCCAGCCTGGGCGAGGAAATCCCGAGTATCGATTGGGATTTGCCACCGTCAGACCTTGAAGGCCTGATGGAACTCGACAACGGCATGCTGGCCGGATGGTCGAAGAATCAGCTTTGCTTAAGCGAACCCTACCAGCCGCATGCCTGGCCTGTCGATTATCGTAAGACCGTTGCCTACGACATCGTTGGTGGTGCGTCTTTCGGAAATACCCTAGTGGTCATCACTGAAGAGAACCCGACCATGATCACGGGCATTGACCCAAGCGCTATGTCCGATGTGGGTCTCGATATCAATCAGGGATGCACCAGTAAGCGCGGTGTCGCCAGTGTTGCTGGTGCTGGCGTGGTCTATCCGTCGCCGGACGGATTGATCTTTGTCAGCATGTCCGGGGCTCGAAACCTAACTGAAGACATCTTCAGTCGCGACGAGTGGCAGGCGCTCGAGCCGACCAGCTTCAATGCCTGTGTGCATGACGGCAAATACCACTGTTTCTTCGATAACGGCAGTGAGCAGGGGATGTTCATCATCGATCCGAATAATCCCGAAAACGGCGTTGTTTTCTTCGATGTCTACGCGACCGCCTGCTACGTCGATCACTTGAACGATATCATGTACCTGCAAATCGATGATGACATCGTAGCCTGGGATCAGGCCGCGACCCAGGTCACCTACCGCTGGAAGTCGAAGGAGTTCGACCTAGACGACGCGGGTACTATGCAAGCCGGGCGCGTTCGTGCCAAGACCTACGCGGATTTGGTCCTGCGCTTGTATGTCGATGGTGCGCTCAAGCATGCCGAGACGGTATTGAGCGATGATCCATTCCGCATGCCTGGCGGTTACTCCGCGCATCGATTCCACATCGAACTCGAAGGCACCGACGAGGTGAAGTCGGTCGATGTGGCCGAGACCATGTCGGAGCTTGCTGTATGACGCGAGAAACACGCATCGAGGCCATCCCCGATCTGCATGGGCTTTCGCCGGAGTTGCTGCGTGTCCTGCGTCCGATCAAGCAAGCCTTGGAAGTTCGCCTGGGCCGGCTTGGTGACTCGCTCGATAAAGCGGCCACCCTGCGCGATCTTCAAAGCCTGCAACTTGAATCCTCTAGTGGCAGCACAACCACGACACTTGGTAACGGAAACGGAGATGCCACGAGCGACACTGGCGCCGATTTGACGCC
>JASFJX010000239.1:0-5998 GCA_050119385.1 Candidatus Thiodiazotropha sp.
CTCGATATTCTTACCTAAAATAACGCGGCTCACCTGGAAGAAGTCGCGGCACAGCGCCGGGCGCAGTAAGTCGCCGCGCAGCGCCAGAAACTCCGGTGCCAGAAGCGATGCATATCGCTCTAATAGTGCTTCCGGTGCCTCCTCGCCACGAGAGAGGAGATAGTGAAAGCGCATTCCCCACATCTCGCCCTTAGCGAAATGGGCCTCGATCTGATCGGCTTGTTGTGAGACCACAATAAAAGCCTCTTCAACGCCGGCTTGAGAAAGATCCTCCAAGGTGTATTCAAGCAATGGGCGGTTGGCGACTTGCAGCAACGCGGGGCAGGTGGCGTCGCACAGCGGTGTCAGTTCGTTTCCCTTGCGGTCCGCAAATATGATGGCTTGCATGGTTTTCTCCTTATGCAATCAGTAGGCGCCCTTACCGCTGAATACGGCGGGGATGGTCTTGAGCAGCAGTTGCAGATCCTTCTTCAGCGTTGCCTGATGGATGTATTCCAGATCCATCTCCACCTGCTGCCGGAATGGGATATCGGAGCGGCCGGAGACCTGCCATATACAGGTGATGCCGGGTTGCGCCTGCAATCGGCGGCGATCACCTAGCTCGTATTGCGCCACCTCGTCGGGCAGGGCGGGGCGTGGACCCACCAGCGACATGTCGCCGCGCAAGACATTCCAGAGTTGCGGCAGTTCGTCGATGGAGAAACGGCGTATCACGCGGCCGACCCGAGTGATGCGGGGATCCTGCTTCATCTTGAAAAGCACACCCCCCTGCATCTCGTTGTCGGCCTGCAGCTTGGCCTTGCGTTGTTCGGCATCGATGTACATGGAGCGGAACTTCCAGAAGGTGAAGGGAAGGCCGCGCCGGCCGATACGGGACTGACTGAAGAATACCGGGCCGGGGGATTCTAGGCGGATCAGCAATGCAGTGACCGCCAGTAATGGACTGAGCAGGACCAACAAGGATGCCGCCGCGACGATATCCAGGGTGCGTTTGCCCAGTTCACCGAGGCGGTTTTGCAGCCACCAACCGATGCGCCGTCGAGGGCCGCTGCCGCGACGCCGGATCAGATGCTGCGCCGAACGCCTGCGACTGTCGCGCCAGGCCCGCAGCAGAAATAGCGGATTGCCGACCACATAGCGCTGCCACATGCGGCGTGGCTCCTGCAGCAGACGCCAGATCCACTCCATTCCCAGTTCGCGCAGCCAGAGTGGGGCGCGGCTGATGCGCTCGGAGTAAAAATCGAACAAGCCGCCAACCCCCAGGTTGACAGGGGTCTGGAGACGGTCGAGATTTCTCGCCAGCCACAGCTCTTGTTGCGGTACACCCATGGCAACCAACAGGATTCGAGCGCCGGAGCGGTTGATTCTAGCGATTACCTCCTCTTCCTCCTCGGCGCTGAAAAAACCATGCTGGGTCCCGACAATCTGAAGGCCGGGGTAGCGGTCACACATTTTACGCGCCACGGTCTCTGTCACACCGGGGGCGGATCCGAGCAGAAATAAGGGGATCCCCCTTTGCGCGCTCTCTGCACAAAGATGAGGAAACAGATCGGTGCCATTGAGATTCGCTTTAAGGTTCAAGCCCTGAAATCGGCAGGCCAGACGCACGCCGCTGCCATCGGGTAGTACTTTAGTGGCCTTTTTCAGTACACCAAGATAGGCGTCATCACGGCAGGCGACATTAAAACAGTGGGCGTTAACGAAAGGCAGCATGGCCTTTTCGTCGCTTTCAACGCGTTCGAATATCCAATTCAAGCACTCATCAAGGTTTTCATTACTCACTGCTACACCAAACAACGATACCTTGGCTGGGGCTGGACGCAGGCGTTTCCCGGTCAAGAGGGAGACGATCATGGTGCGGGCCAACAGCAGCAGGTAGGGCAGGAGACGGTCGGGTATCACTGATCTCTCTCGGTCAGTTTGTGCCGACACGAGGCCAATGCGTGTTTGCAACTCTTTAGGGGTAAAAATACCGGGGCGCAATTCCGAATGGCTCGATGCTTCTGTGAGCGAGGGGCCAAGCCAAACAGCTTCACGGCGCAACAGGTTGATCAAACGCGCCAGATGGCGACCGGGGAATTGACCGGCAAAGGCAAGCAGACTGAAGCGTTGGCCCTGTGGGCCTTCGACCGGGGACCGATCAAAGAGACGGCGGCGGCTAGCCAGCGCGATCATTGCCCGGCCAAGCAACAAGGGAAACAGCAGCAGTATGGTCAACAAGGCGAGAAGATGACCGGCAACTTCAATCTGCCGATTGCTCCAGGTCCTCGATGGCTTGAGGGTGGATGCTGATGTGGTTGTTTTCGCTTTCATCTTGGCTGCTCCATCGCTTTGATCAAATTCTGACTGACCCTGTTGCGATCTTTATGCCAACTATGATTGGGTTGTATCTATATGATAAATAAGAGGTATTTTTTCCTTCCCCAATCCCGGCGCATTTCGCGCCGGGTGTGATGGCATGAGGTGCAAAATGCAAAGCAGTTTGCTTCCCAGGGTGAATCAGATGGGAGAGGAACGAAGGTCTTTGCGTATCCGCCGGGACTGGACCAACCCGATCAATTTTTGCGCTGTCGCTTCGCAGGCGCGATAAACCCCATTGGGGGAAAATCTCAGTAGGTAGGCCGCCATTATCGTCAGCAGGGTCCGTCCGGGTTCCTGCACCAGTATGGCAGCGTCGCTTGCCAGCGCCCGATGGACGAATTGCGCGGCCATTTTTCCGTCGTAGAGCCGAATCGCTTGGCGGGCCAGATAGCGCAACTGGTAGGCGCGAGCCAAGTGCTCCCATTTTTCAATAAACTCGGGGGCGTAGCCGCGGGTCTTTTCGATCACTTGCTCCCAGGATTCCAACTGTTGATAAAGACTGGCCGACAAGCCACTGGAATTCAGGCGGTAAAGGGTCAAGGGTTCTGGAATGCCTTCAATCGAGCAATCCACCTTCAGGGCAATGCGAATCCAGCATTCGATATCTTCAGAGCGGCGAAAACCTTCGTCGAAGTAGCAGGCTTGCGTTTCACCGTTTCTGTCCACATCAAAACGAATACCTTCAAACACCTGGCGCCGAATGACAGGTGCCGAGCCGTTGCCGATCGGATTCCGGCACAGGTAGTAGTTGGGGAGGATATTTTTCAGCTTAGGCATTTGAAAGCAGCGGTTTGACGTACCGTCTTCATTGATGAATGCGGAACGGCTGAACGAGACGCCAACCTGAGGCTGGGATTGCAGATGCGCTACATGCTTCTCCAGCTTATCCTCGCGCCACATGTCGTCGGAATCGATGAAGGCGAGCAGTTCGCCACGGGCATGGCGGATGCCGGTGTTACGCGCCCCGGCCAGGCCACGGTTTTCATGATGGCGGATGATGCGGATACGCGGATCGTCGAAACCTTCACAGATGGCGATGCTGCCATCGGGGGACATATCGTCGATGATCAGCAGCTCGAAATCGCTGAAGCTTTGGTTGAGTACCGAGCGAACGGCGTCGGCCACGAAGCGCTCTACGTTGTAGACCGGCATAATGACACTGATTTTGGGCATGATTGTTTTCTCCTTCGGGTTGAGGATGAATAGAGGCGGCGATATGGCAGTGGGCAATGCCCATCACCAGCAATGCCGGCCAGATGAGATAGGCGAGGATTTCGAGATTCTCGCCAAAGGTATAAAGAAACAGCAGCAGGACCATGGCCAGGCTAACCCGCGCCAGGGGTAGACGGGCGCCCCACCAAGCGAGTTGCAGCAGGCTGAAAAAGAGGGGGATGGCAAGTCCCAGCAAGCCGATCGCTCCCTTGACGAAGAGCAGGCCATACCAACTGTGATGGGAGCCGATGAGCATGAATTCCACCAGATGGGGACCTCGCTCGAGGATGCCATGACCCCACCAGGGGGCCTCGCTTTGCCAGCGCTCCAGGGCGATACGGCCCAGGGCCTCGCGCACCCGGGTAGAATCGGCGCGGGCGCTGCGAAAGCCCTGCCAGAGCCTATCGAACAGTTCCAGCAAAGGTACCGCGACCATACCGCCCGCCGCCAGTCCGGCGGCGATGAGAAATGGGCTGTTGTGACTGCGTAAACGACAGATAAACCAGGTGCTCAGCCACACCAGTAACAGTGATAACAGGGCCAGGCGCGAAGCAGACATGATGACCATCGCCAGGCTGCCGCAGATAGCGATCCAGCGCCATCTGCGATCCCGCTCCTGCAGAGCGAAAATGAAAAAGATGTTGGCGAGAAATCCCAGCGCCGGCGCCCAGGGGGTAAAGAGGCGCCAGCGGGGCAAGCCACTGCCGGGATCGATCTCATACAGACTGACGGCAAAAAATTCGGGACCCGGCCCGCCAACCGCCTTTAGTGGCGAGACATAGAGGGTCTGTGGCAGGCCCAGCTTCCATGCGCCAATGAACAGGGGTAACAACAGCAGGGTATGGAGGCAGACATGGGCGCTGGCACGATAGATGATCTCGGGGCGTATCTTAAGGAAACCCAAGAGGGGAAAGATGGCCAGCAACGCCCAACCCTTGGCCCAGCCGATAGAGGATTTAATTATTTTGCCCAGTCCCAGCTCGAAGTTGAGGTGGCCGACAACCAAGGCAATCAGCATTACGCCCATACCGGCGAGCCAGACCCACAGTGCTGTGGGGATGGCGGCTAAACTCAACTCACCCCGCCATAGACGCAATAACAACATCAACAGCAATGTCCAGCCCAGCACAGGCGCCACCAGATAGAGGGCGCCGAGGGCGAAGAAGAGATAGGTGGCACGCAGGGTGTGCCAGACTATGCGTTCTTCGCGAGTTTGCGGAGATAGGGTTTGCGGTTCCATAGCAATAGCAGTCCAATGAAGACGAAGAGGGTGGCGCCCAGGCCACCGGCCAGGGCCAGGTTTCGCGCCAGGTTGTCCGGTTTCTCCGGCAGGGTGGGGCTGGTCAAGAGTTGCAGCAGGGGATAGGCGCTGAAGTGGTCCGATTTACCGATATCCAGCTTGGCCAGGGCTGTGGTCAATACAGCGGTGGCCACCTGGTGCTTGCGTTTCAGGTCTTCCAGGGTGCTGGCATCGGTAGTGCTTTCCTCCAGCACTCTGCTCTGTGCGCTAATGTTCTGCTTCAACGTAGCGATCTGTTGGCGCATGCCCTGCTCGCTGCTGGCCAGCTCAACCATCTGGGTAAAGAGAACAGCGTTGCCGCTGCTCAGGGCTATCAGCCGGTCCGTTGTCAGCTGGCTTTCGGGGCCGAGGGTGGAGAGGCGTTGCCTGAGTTGGCTTCGCAACTTGTCGTGGTTGTCACGCGCCTCGATAACTGCAGGGTGCTTCTTGCCCCATTGGTTACGGTATTCGCTCAACTTTGTCACAGCCGTTGACCACTGGGTCGCCAGCTGTTGGAACAGGGCGTCCTGTTGCAGCATGTGAATAGTCGCCGCTTCCTGCGGGGTGGTTCCCAACAGCTGCACCAAACTGTTGAGACGCCCTTCGATGGATGCGTGTTCGGCCTGCAGGCGGCCCAATTCCGTGCGACTGCGCTCCAGGTTCATGGTCAGTTCGGTAAATTGCTCCAACGAAACGATACGGGAGCGGGACTGGTAGTCGAGGATACGCTGCTGTGTCGTGCGCAGGTTTTCGTTATAGCTCTCCAACATCAGATTGACGGCGTTCTCACGCTGTTGCGCTTCGTCGGCCCTTAAGCGTTCCAGTTCACGTTGCAGTGCCTTGTAGAGGGCCTGGGATTTGCGTTGTGCAAGCTGTGCACTGGACGCGCTGATGCGAAAGTGCATCAGCGCGGTCTGGTCGACCAGCTTGATTCGCGGTTTGCCGAATTCCGCTATGCTCATGCCGAGTTCGGCAGCGGCCGCCCGCAAAACCGAGGCGTTTTCGGCCAAGGCTTTATAGTTGACCTTCGGGTCGATGGAGTGGCTGGTGTAAGGCGAGGCGGCGGTGGCCGAGGCCTGGCCGACGCTCTCCAGCGAGACGGCGAGACCGCTGCCTGAGCCTGGCAGGATCAAGTCCCATTTACTG
>JASFJX010000240.1:0-5990 GCA_050119385.1 Candidatus Thiodiazotropha sp.
CTGCATCAACAACAAACCGATGAATCCTGGCAGGTCGCCTATCTGCCGATCGATCCTCAGGATATCGGACGTGATTACCAGGCCGTTATCCGGGTCAACAGTCAATCTGGAAAAGGCGGTGTCGCCTATGTGTTGGAACGGGATTATGGTCTGGCGCTGCCGCGCTGGATGCAGGTTGAGCTGGCACCTATGGTGCAGCGGGAGAGCGAAAAGCGCACGGGCGAGATCGATAGCGCAACGATCCATGCATTGTTCATAGAGCATTTTGTGTTAGACAAAGGTCCCAATCGCCTTAATGGATATCGTATCGATCGCAATGAAGGTACGGAGACAATCGAGGCACAAGTCGAAAACGGACTAGGCGTGAAGCGCATCACGGGTCATGGCAAAGGCGCAATCTCCGCCTTTATCGATGCCATGTCGCGCCATACCAACCAATACATCAATGTGATCGACTATGTGGAGCATGCGATCGGCGAAGGAGTGGATGCAGAGGCTGCAGCCTATGTCCAACTCAGCGTGGATGGGCACAGAGTTGTCGGGGCGGCGATCAACAGGGATACGGTCAATGCATCGTTGAAGGCTGTCTTGTCTGCGCTCAACCAGGCTCACAGTAGAAGACAGGCCGCCTGAATCAGGAGAAAAACTGCTAACCCGATAGATCAGGTTCAGGGCTTCAAGAAGAGCATAACAGTAAGTGATCGTTGTGTAGTCAATTGGTGGGGCATAGCCCCACCATACAGACTATTTTCTTTTCGATGCCGCCACCCTGAGCCGCAAGGCATTCAACTTGATGAAGCCTTCGGCATCCTTTTGATTATAGGCACCAGCATCGTCTTCAAATGTGGCAATCGACTCATCGAACAGGCTGTTGGTATTGGAACGGCGCCCGACGATATCCACATTACCCTTGTAGAGCTTGACTCTCACTACACCATTGACCACCCGTTGGGTGTGATCGATAGCCGCCTGCAGCATTTCCCTTTCGGGTGTAAACCAGTAGCCGTTGTAGATCAACTTGGCATAGCGAGGCATCAGTTCATCTTTCATATGCGCCGCTTCCCGGTCCAGGGTCAAGGATTCCATGGCGCGGTGCGCCTTGAGCAGTATGGTACCGCCAGGCGTCTCATAGCAGCCACGGGATTTCATGCCCACATAACGGTTCTCAACAATGTCGGCTCGCCCGATTCCATTCGCGCCGCCCAACTGGTTGAGCTTCAACAATAACGCGGCAGCGGAGAGCTTTTCGCCATCAATGGAGACCGGATCACCGTTTTCGAAGCCGATCTCCACATAGGTTGCCCGGTTCGGCGCCTCCTCAGGGGAGACACTCCAACGCCACATATCGCTGCCCGGTTCATTCCACGGATCTTCAAGATCATAGCCCTCATAGGAGATGTGCAACAGGTTGGCATCCATGGAGTAGGGGGATTTCTTCCCCTCCCGCTTCATTTCAATGGAGATACCGTGGGCCTCCGCATAGGCCAGTAGTTTCTCGCGTGAATTGAGATCCCACTCCCGCCAGGGAGCGATAATTCTGATCTCGGGTCGCAGCGCGTAGGCACTCAACTCGAAACGCACCTGGTCGTTACCCTTACCTGTGGCGCCATGAGATATGGCGTCCGCTCCGGTCTCGTTGGCGATTTCAATCAGCCGCTTGGCGATGAGCGGCCTCGCTATCGAGGTCCCCAGCAGATACTCTCCTTCATAGACAGCATTGGCGCGAAACATCGGGAATACATAATCGAGGGCAAACTCCTCTTTCAGGTCCTCTATGAAGATCTCCTTGATACCTGCCGCTTGCGCCTTCGCCCGTACCGGCTCGACCTCTTCACCCTGCCCGATATCCGCAGTAAAGGTCACCACCTCACACCGGTACTCATCCTGCAACCACTTGACGATAATCGACGTATCGAGACCACCCGAGTAAGCCAATACTACCTTCTTAATGTCATCTTTTGACATCTGCTATCTCCCAGGAAAGATGCTATAAAACAGATTATTATAACCTATCTTGTCATAGATGATACGACCTGGAATATAGCACTGATCATATACCGCGTGGCATGGTTAGAGCGCTGAACAGGACTCATGTCATGGCACAAGAATAGAGAATACCCCTCCCCTGCTCTCCACTTGATTCGCCAAGGATACACGGCCACGCTTACCGTTATATTGATGCAGATTGAGTACAGTCTGGGTAAAAAAGAGTCCAAGCCCTGTGCTGTTGTTGATAAAACCAGACTCAGCATTCATCAACCCGTTTTGCTGTTCCAGCATATGAGTCGGGAACCCATCACCATTATCCTCGACACCAATGGCTAAGCCATCCGGCGTTGACTCGGCAGTCAAGCAAATCCTATCCTTGGTGTAACGCAAGGCATTGTTGATAGCGTTCCCCATAACGCCCATCATCAGATTTCTGTCGAAATACCAATACAGCTCATGATCACACTCAACCAGGCATTCGATCCCTTTTTGCCTCATTATGACACTATGTTCCAATATGGCTTCGTCAAGAAAATCCTTCACTGAGTGGGCATCCACATTCAAAAGATAGACGCCCTCCTCAACCTTGAACAGAGTCAGCAGCTTGATCAGATTATTGTTGATTCTGCGCAGTTCATACTCCATATCAGCACATTGTTCAAGCTCTGTGCAGTCCTGCATATTACAGCTCTCGGATATCGTTCCAATAAACTTGAGCAGTATACCCAGAGAGTTTTTAATATCATGTGAAACCATGGCAAAGGCCGACTTAAGATCGATTACCTCGCTTACCTCATCAGCTTTTTCCATCAATACTCTCCTCAGCCGCACTGGGTACGATCTTATTCAGCATAGTTAAAAAACGCCCTGCATCTATATCCTGACGATCCCTTTCAAGTAGCCGGTTAAGTGAAAATCTACACCTGAAGTGGTAAGACGGCTCCAGACCATTGACGCGCATGAAGTTGATCATCGCACCTGCCGCCATCAACATCAGTGTTCTGTTCCTGGGATAACAGTCGATGGTATTGTTTAATAAAGTGATAGCCTGCTTCAGTTTGTCCCTGCGCAACAGTTCTGTACATTTGACGTGAATCTGTTGCAATTCGCTTCTCACATGGGAGACCAATCCATCCACTTCACGATCGCAGCCGTGACGCAGCATCAGTTGACTGACACGCTCTACCCAAGACTCATCGTCATGATGATTGCTTAGCACCAATTTCAAGAGTTTTTGTGCCTCATCATCTCTTGACAGTTGAAACAAGTCATCAGCACAACGCAGCAAATCATCCGCGGTTAACTCTCTTTTGTGATCATCAACCAGCTGTACTACTTCATCAAGATAGCGCTTAAGATCCAGCGACTCACCTTGATACTGTTGCACCAACGCCTGTGCGCAAAGTAGTTGGATATAGTCCGCCGGCTGACAACTGAAACGCCTGCGCCCTTCATTCAACAACCTGGCGATCTTGGCGCTACGACCGCTGTTTTGGTAGATATTCGCCAAACAGCGGTATTCCTGAGCAGTGGCAAAACAAGAGTTTTTACCCCAACGTATGGCAGCCTGCAAAGCCCTCTCGGCCCTCTCAATATCCCCATTTTTTTCAGCTATAATGCCAAGCCGTCTCTGCCTGGCAACCGCTTTGGGTGACAACTTCACAGCCTCCTGTAAGAGCTGTTGACCCTCTTCGTCACCCCCTCTCTCTAACAACAGCCTGACCAACCAATCGTAGACTTCAATATAGCGGTGATTTTGTTTGATCAACTCCCTGAATCCTCTTTCCGCCCGCTCATGATTGCCCTTCAGAAAATCGATCTTGCAAAGTCCGAACCGAGCCCAGGGAAAGTTACGAATCTCAAGAATCTCCCGGTAGATCTTTTCAGCTTCATCGAGATATTTAATTTCCAGACACAACTCAGCCTGAAGCTTGGCTAGATAGAGCCGTTGTTTAGGATCATTTTCACTGTTTTTCCGACACAGATCGATAGCGCTCAATTTCTCATTCTGAATGAGCGCCTCATCTATCTCCTTTAATTTGCGCTTTCTGCTTAGGGCTGCGGTCAATCGATGATGCAACACATCCCGGTTGATCGGCTTTACCATATAGTCATCCGGCTGATGCTCCAATGCACTCATCACCATCGGCATATTGTTTTCTGCCGTGACCATAATGAAGGTAGCAGCGTGCCCCAGATAACCGAGATGTTTAGCCTCTTCAAGAACCTGTTGCCCGTCTTTTCCTTCACCCAGGTTGTAGTCACATAGCACGACATCATAACTATTGTGTGCCAGCAGCTTCAGCGCTTTTTCGCCTGAGGGACAGGTTGTGATATCCCTTGCACCATAGGCGGTGAGCATCCCCTTAATGGAGACTCGCATCTGCTCGAAATCGTCGATTATCAGGTGGCTGAGACTTTGTTGCGGCTCTTCCATGAGAAGACTTCTTCCCTTGGGTTGACAATGATGAGGGACATAGAACTCCCCGGGCATCTCTACATACTATCGAGCAGATCCATAGGGCCTGATCGCAATTGTAAACTCTCTTGATTTAGATCAACTAGCTCATGAATAAGACGATTAATACGCATCACCACTGTTCCATTAACCCGAATATTTCATCCGGGAACGCGATGGTCGTGGCGGGATCACCGATCAGATGCGGATTTGTGATTGAGTTAATAGCCTAAGCTATTGAGTAGTGGCACAGGGATGTGCCGTTTACGGAAACAATGCCTTTATGGAATCATCGGCAAGATAAATACGAAATCGCCTTGGCTCAACTAAAATTCCTCTAGGATACTACCCCTTGCAATACCAGGTCACATCCCTGTACCGCAGTTTATTTACAGTGGGTCAAGCAAGTCACCTGATTTTTAACAACAAAACAGGACGATGCAATATGGCTAATATCGATGCGATTAAATTACTTGGTAACATACTCAACAGCGGTATGTTGTCCCGCGGATCCGGCTCAAATATCTTAGGTTCGGTTATCGGAGCGATGATGGGAGGCAGCCAAACATCCGGTGGCGGTGGTCTCGGCAATATCCTAGGCAGCGTTTTGGGTGGCGGTGGTTCTCAAACAGGTGCCGGAGGACTTGGGGACCTTTTCAGCGGTGGCAACAGGTCGCAGGGATCCGGCCAGTCAGGTGGCGGCGATCTCACTGATCTGCTTGGTGGACTGCTGGGTGGTGGCGCGGGTAGCGCAGGATTGGGAGGCTTGCTCGGTGCCGCTATGTCTCAATTCGGCACACAGCAGGCTGCTCAACCCGTCGCTAACTTCAAGTCCAGCGACCATCTACCTCAGGGTATGGATTATCAGCAGGCAACTGATCAGGCGACCCTGCTGATTCGCGCCATGATCAATGCCGCCAAGGCCGATGGAAAGGTTGACAGTGAAGAACGGCAGAAGATCCTCGACCGGTTAGGAGAGGTCACTCAGGATGAAATCGAGTTCGTGCGAAATGAACTTACTCAGCCATTGGATCTGGAGAGTTTCGCCCGCTCCATACCTCAGGGACTGGAGCAACAAGTCTACGCTATCTCTTTGATGGCTATAGATCTCGATAGCCAGGCGGAAGCACAATATCTGCACAACCTTGCCCAGGCAACCCAGATATCACCCCAGGTCAGCAATCAAATCCATAAACAGTTTGGTGCCCAACCCATTTACCAGACCTAGTCAGAATGTTTCATCCGGTATAGCGATGATCGTGCCCAGATCGTCTTTCAGATACGGATTTGCGTCCAGGGTGCGGCAAAGCCGCACCCACTCTCTCAGTGTATTAGTTCTTTGACTTGTCTACGATCTTCTTGATCCAAGGCATCATAGCCCTCAGACGCTCACCCACCTGCTCAACGGGGTGCGCCTCATTGAGCCTGCGATAGGCGGTCATGGATGGATAACCGAGGGCTCCCTCGGAGACAAATTGCTTGGCATATTCGCCGGTCTGGATGTTTCGCAGGGCTTCGCGCATCGCCTTGCGGCTCTCCTCGT
>JASFJX010000241.1:0-5979 GCA_050119385.1 Candidatus Thiodiazotropha sp.
TGTGATATTGAATGATAGTAAAAACCATGGCATCTCAGCGGCCAGTAACCTGGGGATTGCTGAATCAAGCGGTAACTATATAGGTTTTCTTGATCATGATGATCGATTGGCTGTAGACGCCGTGCAATGGGTCTATGATGCATTGAGGGATAATTCATCGATAGATATCCTCTATTCTGACAGGGATATGATATCTCCAAATGATAAACGTCATATGTATCTGATGAAGCCAGACTGGTCCCCAGAGACACTGTTATCTGGAAATTACTTATTCCATTTTGTCTGTTATCGTAAACGGCTGATCAATCAGGTTGGTGGTCTTCGAGCGGAGTACGACGGATCTCAGGACTATGACCTTATTCTGCGCTGTGGAGTTGAAAGGCCTATTGTAAAACATATACCAAGAGTCTTATATCATTGGCGCCAGAGTGAGGTGTCTGTTTCATTGGATGAAGATGCTAAGGGGTATGCATTTGATGCGGGAATCAGGGCGTTGCAGGATACGCTGGAGCGTCGTCAGATACAAGCCAAAGTCTGGGAAAATAGATCGCTTTGGCGAGGTAATTATCAGTTGGAATTCGACCCTTCAACTGTCTCGACTGTGAAAGAGATCAGTATTGATGATAGTCCGCAGATCGTAGATTCAGTGCCGGGTAAGCAGTTTCTTTTTTTTCGCAATGCTGCATATAAAAATGAACATCAGCATAGTATAAGAGAGCTTGTTTCCTGGTTAACTGTCGAAGGTGTAGGTATTGTTACAGGAAAATGTATATCCGCTAATAAGAAAAACATCTATGCCGGTGCGGTTTTAAAGTCGAATGGTGCTGTGCTGTTTCCTTATCGAGGAGAAAATATCGCAGAGCCTGGATATATGGCATTAACACAGATCGTTCACAATATCAGTGTGCCGGATTACAACTGTTTTATGGTGAGGCCTGAATTGTGGGAAGAGTTACAGGGATTTGATTCACGCTATGAGAGCTTTGCCTATAAAGTATACGACTTTTCATTACGTGCGGCGGTAAGAGGGTGGCGAGCTGTTTTTAATCCTCGTGCCCTGTTTGTCTGTGAAAATATACAGGATATCCATACAGAAGAGGCTAATGATCAGGAACGGTTTAGAAAAAAATGGAGTGATTGGCTGCAAAAAGGAGACCCCTATTACAGCCCAAATTTGTCGCAGGAGAGTAATTGTTATCAGCTCCGTGATCCCAATGGTTAAAAGTCTTTCCCTCATAAACAATATCCAACTGCAAACATCGCATTCACTGCTTTCGTCTGACCCGTGCTCGAATAAACGCGGCCTGATCAGCTAGGATATTACGGCCCTGCAATAGCAGATGTTCGGCATGACAGGGTGCGTAGGGGACTGACAGCAGTTCAACACCCCATTCCTTTGGTGTCTTATTGCGTTTGCGTACACTGTTGCATAGGAAGCAGGAGGCCACAACATTGGTCCATACGTCCTTACCGCCACGACTTCGTGGGATGACATGGTCTCTCGTCAGTTGTCTGGGAGAAAACGTTTCTCCGCAGTACTGGCAGGTATTCGAATCGCGCTCGAACAAGGCTCGGTTGGACAATGGCGGAACATAGTCGTCTGACCACAGTCTAGGCACTACCTTCGCTTTGGTCAGCAGAATGGAAGAGACCTCGATGCTTGAACGCAGGCCCGATACTCGGTTCGTTCCACCGTAGAGCACGCGGGATTCTTCGCCTAGCGGCGCGATAACCCGATCGGTTGTCAACAAGTGAATCGCTGCTTCTACGCTGACCCATGAACTTGGGTTCCCGGCCTTATCTAAAGCCAGAACTGCAGATTTAGTCTGGCACCAAAGCATGTTTAAACCTCCTGTGTTGTTAGTTGACCCATTGAGCGTTCTCTAACAAATCGGAATGCTGAAAGCCTTACCGGCATCACTGGGCGGATTTGAACAGCCAGCCTATTATATACCAACGATTATTACAGTTGATCTACAGGGATTAATAAAGCAGATACTAGGCGATATTCGGATTTAACGTAAAAATGGTGGGTCCGGCCGAGATTTGAACCAATGGCATCTCGCTTCTAAGACGAGGAATCTGACCAGGCTGAGCTACACTCAGAGATTAGTAACAGCTTGAGATTACGGCTGTTTGCACCACACCCTTCGTCGCATTATCAGCAGGCGGCCAAGCCCACCGTTCGCGCTTATCCACTCGAATCTGCCGAGGCAGCTTCCGAGTCGTGTAGCATGACGGCCTTATTTTTGACAGGAGGCGATACCTGTTTGCAGTACAGCTACTCGATACTTTGTCTACCGTCTGCCTTGCGGGCAATAAAGGCTTGCGGGCCACCGTGCGAGTCCATATCAAAGATCGTTGGTTTGGGGCCTCGGATCTCCCTGAATTTCACAGACGTGATTCAGGCTTACGCCATTTTCACTCTACTGAGAGACGCAGCTTTCCGTTTTTAGAGTTTCAGACTGGAGTTGAACCAGTAACCCATCGTTTCTCAGACGATTGCTCTATCATTGAGCTACTGAACATGTGACCTGCGAAGATGTGCGCGTCTCAGTTGCTTCGCCACCTTTTGGGCCGCGAAATACAACACACCTTCTGTCTTTCGCCTGCCGACTACTCAACGGTTCTTCTGGATTCCGTACCCTTAGGCCCGGTGCCCATGGAACTGCACTCCGCCCTTGCTTGCGAGCTCGGACTAAAGCGCTCCCCCTTACCCCTCACGGGTCATGACTTGGTATAACGGCAGTCAGCACCACCTGTTACCTTCGTAGGCACTGGTTCCCCCGAAGGGCCAGTAAGCCGGCTCAGACCGTCAATCATTTCGCCGCTACCACCAGCCGAACTGATGGCGAGGGGGGCGAGGTTTGTCTGGGTTGACCTGTTACCAGGCGAGAGTGCGCAGGCTTCCTCCCTTTGACGGCGTCACCACCGTGTATCTGTGCCAGACCACAAATTCTGCGACGCTGCCGGCTACACTTTCGGGTTTCCGGCTTACCCATCCCGCCAGCCCGATGCGTCACCTAACCCAACCCCTCGGGCAAAGAGGGTACGGCCACAATCAAAAATGAAGCGGGAAGCGGGGATGATCCCCAATCTCGACCTTAGCAAGGTCGCGCTCTACCAACTGAGCGACTCCCACAGAAACGAGTGACCGGCCTGTTCGCCGGTGTATCAATCGATACCCTGTTAGGCACTCGCTGGTGGCGCCCCCGGCAGAGGAGTCCCACACCTGATAAGGGTGATGGACTGAGGCATAGACATGCAGTGCATACCACGCGCCCTGTCATCGTATTCACAATGACATGTTTCAGCATTCCGAATTGTTAAAGATCACAGCCAGTGCCAGTCATGGGCACAAGGTTTTTATTCCAGAACGCAAAAAACCCCGGTAGTGCGTTCTGTGGGCACCAACCGGGGTTCTTGCGTGATCCTCGGGAGGTGCCTGGTTTTTCAGGTAACCTCCCGGAAAAGCATTTTTGGAGGTTACGTCATACCATTCCCTATCCAATAAATCTCAGGTTGGTAGTTGGTAGAGGATTGGTTAAGTTTATTGATACATGTGTTCAAAACGATCAATGCCTGACAACCAAACCTGCGCGCATTGCTGTGCGCCGGACTTGAAAAGCCCGTGTGCATTGCTGATATGCGTGATAACCGTAAGGAAGTCATTATCATCTCGTCTAAATAATGGATGGTGAAACGTCACCGTGATTTCAGTTGCAGGGTATTCTAGACGGAAAATTGGATATTGCAACCACTAAATCCAAAATATTTGGAATTATGTGTTAAGCTTCAGGGCATGCAAAAGAAAACGTTAAAGAAACGAGGTTCAGCCACGAAACAGGCACTGAACCCAACCTACGTCAAGATCGGCAAACGCATCCGCCAGGCCCGTCGCATGGCGAAGATAACAAATAGTCGAGAACTCAGCCTCCGTCTAGGCTGGAGTGGCGGAAGGATCAACAATTTCGAGCTGGGCATATCCAGCCCCGGCCCGGACGAAACCGAGAGACTGTGTAAGGAACTCAATGCGGAACCGGCCTGGGTCACCTACGGGGTAGGTTCCCCCCGGGCTTCTGCCGTTTATACCACCCGCTACCGCAATCTCATGGCGGCAATTGATGAGGCCGAAACCAAAGCTGAACTGGAAGCGCTGCTCGAATCCCTCAAACTGACTATAGATCGCTTGGAGAAACTGCGGGCAAATCCTCTCAAAAAGATACCCGATGTCATGGCGCGGCGATGCGAGAAGTACCTGAGCAAGCCTCGAGGTTGGCTCGATGAAACCCGTATTGAAGAGACCTACTGTGAACCTCTTCCACAGGACATGCGAAACCTGCTGCAGGTCTATGTAAAGCTCTCCGACAAAGACAAGGGGAAACTCTACGAAATGGCCAAGGTACTGCTGGGAGCTGTTGTCGAAAACTAAATATGCTTTACTAGGATTCCAGATAAAAAACTTCTGATGCCCAGGGCTAAAAACCAACCGGACATCAGAAGTCAGAGTTGCGCTTAGGCTTTCATGCCAGCACGTCGGTCACGAATCCGGCGCCTACTGTTTTGCTGCCCTCACGGATAGCAAAGCGTACGCCTTTTTCAATCCCGACAGGTTTGTGGAGTTCAAAACGAATATCCACCTGGTCACCGGGGTGTACCAAACCACTCTCATTCTCGACACTGATCAGCCCCGTCACATCCGTTGTGCCGAAAAAGAACTGAGGTTGATAACCACTGCCGAAGGGCGTATGTCGACCGCCTTCCGCTTTGCTCAATACAAAGATATGTGCCTTTGCCTTGTGATAAGGCTTCACAGCACCGGGAATTGTCAGTACTTGACCACGCTGCACCTCATCGCGCTTTACACCGCGAAGCAGCAATCCGACATTCATACCAGCCTTTGCTGCAGGAATATCCTTACGAAAGGCTTGGGTACCCGTGACTACCACTTGACGGTCTGCGGCATCGTCTAGACCAATGATTTCGACAGTGTCACCCGTGCGAATTACACCACGCTCAACACGACCGGTGACAACCGTACCACGGCCAGCAATGGTGTTGACACCTTCAATCGGCATCATGAATGGACTGTCATAGTCCCGTACCGGATCAGGGATGTCACGATCCAAAGCGTCTATCAAGTCGTTAACGCATTGTGCCTCAGGCGAATCGATGTCACCACGCGTGGCGGCGTCCAGTGCCTTTAGCGCACTACCGAAAACGAATGTCACGTTCTGGTAACCCTGTGCTTCCAGCAGCGCATCAGTTTCCATTTCGATTAGTTCAGCCATTTCCTGACGCTCATCTGGCTCAAGCATATCCATTTTGTTGACAAACACCACTATCGACTCAACGTTGACCTGCCTGGCAAGCAAAATGTGCTCGATCGTTTGCTTGGCGGCACCTTGTGTGCCATCCACCAACAATATCGCGCCATCCATTTGCGATGCGCCGGTAATCATGTTTTTCACATAGTCGGCGTGTCCCGGACAGTCGATATGTGCATAGTGCCGACACTCGGACTCGTACTGTACATGCGAGGTGTTGATGGTTATACCGCGCTCTTTTTCCTCTTTAGCATTGTCAATTTGATCGAAAGACAAAGCCTGGCCGCCAAGCCTCAGTGCTTGTATTTGCGTGATGGCGGCAGTCAGGGTGGTTTTCCCATGATCAACGTGACCGATGGTGCCAACATTCACGTGCACTTTCGTTACCATTTTTTTACTCCTTCTATTTCAATATAATTACGCTGATATCGATTCGTTAGCTAGACGAACTATCAGCTCCGTTTGTTGGCGCGCCAAACGCTGTGTTTGTCCCCGGGCATGCGGGCACAAAAAAGCCTGTTAAGTATCAGACCTAACAGGCTTTTAAATTTTCCTGTCAGATCTCGATCCTCCAGGCATAGACAACCAGGAGGTCTTAGTAGAACCACCACTTGAAACCAACCAAGTTGTTATGCGAAAAAAACATGTCGAT
>JASFJX010000242.1:0-5951 GCA_050119385.1 Candidatus Thiodiazotropha sp.
CCAGGTCATAACAGCACTCTTGACATAGATTCGCGGCGATAGAGGACAGCGGCCACAACTGTGGTGACGGCGCTGATCAACAGGGGATCCGGGAGCGCATCACTGCTTGGCGCGGCACCGGTCATGGTAGAGAGAAAGTTGAAGTGGCGCATCGGCCGGCATAGTGTACGTATCCCGCCAGCAGAACAGGAACCAGATGAGAGAGCTGAAGTCGAGAATGGGCATCATCAGTTGGATTCCGCATCGCCGAATAGCTCCACACTGTTCAATGCCCGGCGAGCATGTTCGCGCATGAGGGCATCGACTCGCATTCCCTGGCGCTTGCGCAGGGCGGTGACGATCTGTTGATGGTCCGACTGGGCCAGACGCATCTGTTCCCAGTGGCGTTCGGTAACATCTGAATGAGTATCACTGCCCAACACAGCCAGGGCTGAGGCGAAAGGCAGTTTATCATTCAACGTCAATGCCGCCTGCAGGGCGCGGTTACCGCATGCATGGACGATCGCACCGTGAAAGCGACCGTTCAACTCCGCCCAGCGAACATCATCATCGACTCCATAATCGCTTTTATTGACTATCCCGGCACCCTCGACCAGACAGCTATCCAAGGTCCGTAACAGCTCATTGTCCGGGCCAGCTTCAGCTACCAGGCGAGCCGCGGTACCCTCGAGGATACCGCGCAGATCGATGGCATCTTCGATCTCCTTGGCGCCAAACTCCACAACCCGGAAACCACGCCTGCCGGCCATCTCCAGCAGACCCTCCTGCGCGAGCAACATCAAGGCCTCGCGTATCGGGGTGCGGGAGACACCAAGCTGCTTAGCGATCGGGATCTCAGCCACCCGCTGACCACCCGGCAGCTCCCCACGCAGAATCATCTCGCGCATTCGCAAGACAACCTGATCGGTCAGTTTCTGTTCACCATCTACCATAGAGTCTAGTGTAGTGTTTCATATTGGCGGTGAACGCTTCCCTCTCCCAGTGAGATATGAGGCTGAGTAGAACAACAATGGTGTTGATCATGAAACCATGATCAATCTAGATAGAGTGATGATCCCGCAATATCAGGCTTTATGATCAGGCACATCCATGTCAGGGAGAGTAAGCCAGAGCGAGCTACTGCTCTGCTCTTGTTCCTGTCTGCGCCTCTTTAGAAGTTGCATCTGCGCTATGACTGGATTCCATTCCGATTCGAGCACCGCATCAGGATAGGTTTCACGCAGTTCCATGACAGCATCCAAGGAAAAATCATTATCGTCTGTTTTGAACATGGCCGCTTCCTCTTGTTGACCTGATGACTAAATTGAGGTCGTGTGGATCCATGTACTTCCTAAATTCAGCTTCAGACTTGTTTCATTCTTCACATCAGTTTTAATGCAAGAATAAAGCCATAAATTAATATACTTCATTATCAAGTGGTTGTATTTATCGATTAAGCAGTACCTACCATTCTGTGTAAAACTATTCGACAGATTTGCATTCCCTAACTCATGAGCATTTAAAGTTCTTAATCAGCAGCTTCACGTCGCTCATAACGACACTTCCGGCAATCGATCAGCGCTTGTAGCTCTGCAGTCCAGGCTTCAGGGTCTTGTGGTCGAGAAACTGTTGCAGCCCCTTGGCACGGCCCTGCTCCGGATCACGACCGACGCACTGATCGATCTTGGCATAAAGGTAGTCCTCGTTCTGATCCGGTAGTCGGTCATGAATTTCTCCTGTTTTTTATTAGGATATTATCAACCTTCCTGATATATGTGTTAGTATAGATAGCGCTTTCTTTTTATGCAAGGAGTCATCGATGAATCAACATGCCACCCAACCTGACATGCCAATGGGCATTGCCTATCTAGTGGGACATCTAGAACGCCTGGTACGGCGCCGCCTGCGTGAAGTCATCTCTCCGCTTGGATTGACGATCCAGCAATACACCGCGCTTTCAGTGCTTAATGCCCGCGGGCGACTCTCCAACGCCCAACTCGCTGAACGTTCCCTGATAACACCTCAGAGCGCCAATGAATTGGTTAAAACAATGGAGAAACGGGGTTGGATAGAGCGCACTGCGGATCCCAGTCACAAACGCATCATCCATCTTTATCTAACCACGCCTGGAAAGGATGTTTTGAATAACGCCCATCGCGCCGCAGCCGCTTTTGAAGAGGAGATGCTGCATGAAATTGGAAACGCCGAGCGTCAGCAATACCGTGATTTTCTCAGTACCAGCATACACACGCTTAGTCGGACCTCGATCGACCTTCTCACTCCATAAAAGACAATCTCATAAAAAAGAAACGAGGATTAAGAACGCGATGATCCTGCCGGGATCGCCGTTCAGATGGTGAGACCGGTACGAGGGCGCGAGTCGGCTACACAGGGAACCGGCATGATTTAGTGTTTTGTTGAAAAGGATAAGGCTAACACCAGCAAAGCACTTGCTGACACCCATGAACCGATTATTCTTATGCCAACTCTCTGCCAATGCCTTGAATTAAAGTAGTCCGCGAAAGCTACTGAATGCAGGAGTAAAAGAAAAACTCCTACAAGTGTGCCAGATAAGGCAAGCACTCTATCTACGCCGGTCAAGGCTGCTTGAGATGAATCAAGCCCAAGCAGCATACCGGAAACGGCTCCCATGCCCATAAACCAATATCGATCCAGGATGGGTCTTGCCGCAACCAGCAGCCCTACAATTATCGTGTCACCTATGATAAGGGTTTCAATCTCAACACCTGTCAAGAACCAGGAACCGGCAAGCCCGACCGCTGCCGTGATTGTGAATACCTTTATCCCTGATAAACACTTTTTAAAACCTTGCTGCCCGTATAAAAGCCCTAGCGCAATCAACAGCAGCAGATGGGGCGGTACAAAAAGGGGATGAATAATCCCATCGATGAAATAGCTAAGCCCAGTAATGGGGCGATGTGCGAATGCGGTACCAGGCACCAGGAACAATAGCCATAAAACTGGCGTACACAACCTGGGGATCATACGAATCCAGTGAGAAACCCCAAACCAAGCAAAGCAATAGCGCCTCCGCTCATCTGCACCGCGATCTTACCGACTGGCCAGCGTACCGCAGATCCGAACGCAATACCCGATAGATGAAGCAGGCCTGTCGCGACGACGAAACCGACACTGTACGCAAGAGGATCGGCGGCATTCGGCAACTCTGTACCATGGGCATGTCCATGAAAGATCGCAAAGGCGCCGACGATGACCGCTGTAATCACGATTGGAGGTCGTAAAGCAAAGGCAACCACCCCCCCCAATACAATGGCAGAGGCAGCAATACCGGTTTCAACCGCGGGTACAGGTATCCCCACGACGCCGAGAGCGCCGCCAAATGCCATAACCAGCGGAAAGACGAGAGGAAGAAGCCATATGGCAGGTGTACCGAGAAAGGCACCCCACAACCCTACCGCCACCATAGCAATAACATGGTCCCATCCGTTGATGGGATGCGCAAAACCGCTGATGAAGCCACCAGAGATCCCGCCACCCTCGTGGGCATTCAAAATACCGGCACACAGGACCAAGATGATTGCCAGACTCAGTTTATGCTTTAATTCCATTGTTGGTATCCACCTCAAAAATTTTAGGCTATTTGATACCACGTTTACCTTGAGAGCACAAACAAGAGTGGTTCGATTAAAGATTATTGGTGACTTGTGCAGCCTCATTCGATGCCATAGCGGTTAAATATGGCATCACAAAGAGTGCAGCGGCCGCGATTAGTGAACCGGTTGCCATGATTATCGAGACCATCAGCAAACCACCCTGACCGCTCTCGAACAGGAAGCCGGCAATGACGGGCCCCATTACCGCCCCTCCCCGACCGATCCCGACCACAAAACCCGTGCCACCAGCACGCACTTCAGTGGGAAAGGATTGAGCAAACAGGGCATACATACCGACTATTGCCGCGTTGGTGAAAAGGCCCGCGATTCCGGCAACCAGGGAGAGTTCTATCAATGTCGAATGGCCAACGCCGAAAATGGCCACCATTACCGTTGCCAACAGCAGGGAGCCCACCACCAGGTTACGTAGGGGATAACGCCGGGTAAGCAGCCCGAAGAGCACCGCACCGAGGACCCCACCCACATTCGCCCACACCAGGACTGAGCCGGAAAGGGCGGGAGAGTAACCCATATCAACCACCAGTTTCGGGATCCACTTAATGATGTAATAGAAGGTCATAATATGGGTAAAGTAAGCGATCGTAAGCGATAAAGTAATGCGTATCATATCGGGCTTGAAGAGCCGGGCCAGATGCGTATGAGCCGGTTTGTCCGATGGCACGGCCAGCGTTCCGATTGTTTCATGCCCCATACGCCCTAAGGTACGATTGATGCGTTGCAGCGCATTGGCGGGACGCTTATACACCAGATAGGAGATCGACTCAGGCATCAGCACCCAGGCAATGGGAATGAAGACCAGGGTAAGGATGGCGCCAAAGAGAAAGACGGAACGCCATTCGTAATTTGCCAGCAACACCGAGGCGATAGAACCACCGATAATCACTCCCATGGGATAACCGGCAGCCATCAGAGAGACAGAAAGACTGCGAGAGCGGGCATTGGAAAACTCGGCAACCATGGCATTCACCGAGGCGAGGATGCCGCCGATGCCGACTCCGGTGAAGAGTCGAACCACCGAAAGAATGGTGACACTGCTTGCTATCGACGCCAGGTACATACCGATGGTCATTATCACCAGACTCAGCAGTATGATCGGCCTGCGACCGATGCGGTCGGCCATATGACCGAGAGTAAAGGCGCCTAATCCCATACCGATCAATTCCATTGAGAGCACAATCCCCAACGCAGCCCGATCTATGCCCCACTCCTTTGCAATGCCCGGTGAGGCAAAACTGATCGAAAGCACATCGAAACCATCCAGGGAAACGAGCAGAATACAGAGAGTAATTACGCTGATCTGCCACCTTGACATGGGAGAGCGATCGATCAGCTCGCGGGGATCGTTTGTCATTTGTCATGCCTCAGCCTCTAAACCACTAATATTACATCGTTCAGATGCTGCCCGGACTTTAGCGAAATCTAACCCGGCTTCAACGGCTGCGTCCCGGTTGTAACAACAACCGTGGAGTACCAAAATGATCCAGGCAAGGGATTGCTGCACCGCACACAGGCATAACTATAAGATAACAAGATCCTTTTGATGTGAGGTCACTTGTTAATTAGCGCATCTCAAGAAAGCTCTATCCGCCGATAAAAAGTTAGCGTTTTGTGAATTCTCTAACGGTTTCTCTGCTATGATTTCGTCATTTCATAACATAAACGATGAAGACATCTCGTGAGGAGTAAATAGCATGAGCCAACTCTTCACCCCCTTCGCCCTGGGCCGGATAAGCCTGGAAAACCGCATCGTAATCGCCCCCATGTGCCAATATTCAGCGGTAAAGGGTCAAGCGACCGACTGGCACTTGATCCACCTCGGCCACCTTGCCCTCTCCGGCGCCGGTCTACTCTTCATCGAGGCAACAGCGGTGACCCCTGAGGGGCGCATCTCTGCGAAAGATCTCGGTCTCTGGTCGGATGAGACTGAAAACGCCCTGGGCCGGGTGATCAAAGGTGTGCGCGCCTATTCCAATATGCCCCTCGCCATCCAGTTGGCCCATGCCGGACGCAAGGCCTCCAGCGCGATCTCATGGACAGGCGGCGGCCAGCTGCCCATCGAACAAGGTGGATGGCAGACCTGCGCCCCCTCCCCTATCCCTTGGAGCGAGGATGAACGCAGGCCGACGGCATTGAACCTGGAGAGCATGGGCGAGATACGCCAAGCATTCGCGACGGCCGCCGCCCGCGCCCACAGACTGGGCATCGAAGTGATCGAAATCCATGCCGCCCACGGTTATCTCCTTCATGAGTTTCTGTCCCCCCTCTCCAATCATCGTGACGACAGCTATGGAGGAACCCTGGAGAACCGTCTGCGCT
>JASFJX010000243.1:0-5932 GCA_050119385.1 Candidatus Thiodiazotropha sp.
GCATCCATATGGGTCGGGCAGGCGTCGTGACACATACCGCATTGTACACAGCGGGAGGCCTCGAACACCGCCTGCTGATCGGAATAACCGGCGACAATCTCCTCGAAGTTATCGATACGCTTGTGTGGCTCCATCTCGGTCATTGGCTGGCGGTCCAGGTCGAGCAGATCGGAGTCACTGGTTTTGGTCCAGCCCAACCCGAAATCGATACCATGAATACCGGTCTCTTTGGGTAGGATGAAGTAGCTGTCTATCTCCTCCTGGGTGCAGGTGTGGACATACTCCCGCGAGAGGGAGATGGCGCTGGTGGGGCAGATGTCGACACACAGCGCGCACCAGCAGCAGCGTCCATAGTCGATGGCCGGGCGCAGGTTGCGGATACCCTTGACCGGATCTTCGGGCAGATGAGGGACCTTCACCATGCTAATCGCCGCATTATCGCAGACCTTTTGGCAGGAACTGCAACCGATGCACTTCTCGTGGTCGTTGAGATGGAAACCGCGGTAGTTGGCGGCGGCCAGGCGAGGCTCCAGCGGCACGCTGACCGGCTTGCGGGCGAAGAACTGGAGTGCCTTCAGCGGGCTGAGGATGGAGCCGTGGTCATCATGCTCGATATTCTTCATCTTCATCGATCTACCTCGGGTGGGCAGGCATCAAGCGAGAACATAGTCTGAGCGATATCCTCGATGCGAGAACCTACTGATAACTTTTCAAGCACCTGTACCGCGTGCATCGATGAGGGCCCCCGTACGTGTACCCGGTAGGGTTTGGGGCCGCCGTCCGAGACTACGTAGTAACAGAGTTCGCCCTTGGAAGATTCAACCCGGGTATAGGTCTCTCCAGCCGGAACATTCCAGGCCAAGGGATTGGGTATGGGGGCGCGGATTGGGCCATGGATATCCGGCAGTGCCTCGATGACCTGGCGAACGATGCGGATGCTCTGCATCAGTTCATATCGTCGCACCAAAGTGCGAGCCCAGGCGTCGCCGTTCTCTTCGGTGGGGATCTCGAAGTCGAGTTGATCGTAGATCAAATAAGGATCGTCACGGCGTACATCGAACGCAAGGCCGGTGGCGCGCAGGTTTGGACCGGTCACCCCCCAGGCGAGTGCTTGCTCCTGACTCAATACGCCAACCCCCTTGGCACGCTTGACGAATACCTGGTTTTTGAAAAAGAGGTCGTCGTAGTCGGGGAGACGGGATTCGATGTAGTCGAGGGTTTCGCTTACCCGCTGCAGGAATCCTGCAGGCAACTCCCGCCGTACGCCGCCCGGGATGTTGTAAATGCTGTAGACACGGCCACCGGTAAACTCCTCGAAAAGATCCAAAATCAGGTCGCGATCCGCAACCCCCCAATACATGGTGCTGTACATGCCGGTGGTGGCGGCGTGTCCGCCGAAGGTAAAAAGGTGGGCGGCGATGCGTGACAACTCCAACTGCATGACACGGATCCAATTCGCCCGCTGTGGCACATGCAGGCCACAGAGCTGTTCCACCGCCATGGAATAGCAGAGCTCCATGGGTGACGGATCGGGCACACAGATGCGTGGTACCAGGGCGATGTTTTGAATCCACAGTCGTTGTTCCATCAACTTTTCGAAACCCCGATGCAGATAACCACCGTCTGCCTTGGCCTCCAGCACCACGTCGCCGTGCAACTTCACTTTCAGCGCATAGTTACCCTCGATGCCTGGATGGTTTGGGCCAAAGTTGAGCTCGAATTCGTTGCTCGGTGGTTGGCGTTGGGCTTCGTAGTTTTCGGGTCTCATGTGTACTCGCTTCGCATGTTCAACCTAAAAATTCATAACTAATCTTTTTTCTGACTGAACCGCTGCTCTTCCGGTGGAATAATCACACCACCGCCTTCGGCGATCAGCTCCTGCAACCACTGCGGGTTGTAGTTCTGCCAGTTCAGGTGTTCGTTGATGTATGCCTCACTGTCGAACTCCTTGCGCATGGGTGGTGGTCCGTCCCACTCGGTGAGGATGAACTTATCCATGTTGGGGCTGCCCTCGAAATGGATACCGTACATCTCATGGATATCGCGCTCGAAAAAGGCCGCCGGTTGGTAGAGGTCATAGACCGAGAGGTAGATGCCGGGCTCCCGTGCGATGCGGATATGGGCCGAGACCATGGAGTGGCTCTCGTAGGACCAGACATGGTAGACCAACTCGAACTCATCCTCATCGATCCAATCGACACAGCTGATGGAAGACAGGTGAATATAGCCGGCGCGCCCCTGTAACAACTCCAGCAAGGCGGGCAGGGCATCGGCGGGTACGTCCACGCGTATACGGCGGCTGCTTTTGCGGCGTACCACTATGCCCTCGATCTCTGCCAGAAGGTCATCCAGCCAATGGGCGATCTCTTTACTCATTTGAGCGGCTCCTTCGGCGTTTCGCTCAGGCGCATCTCCAGCGCCTCGAGCGGTTTCTGTTGTTGCTCCAACAGTTGGGTATGTTCACCCAGGGTACCCTCACTCAAAAGGTCATAGTGCTTTGCTTCGGTGATAACATCGGTGGGTGTCTGCCAATCCTCGCCAAACAGCTTCTGTTGATTGCCCAGGTAGTAATCATAATTGCGGTAGTAATCTTCCCAGCTGTTTGCCTGGTCGGAGTGGATTCGATCCATCAGTTGCTGCAGACCGGCGATGACTGCCTCGGGTCTCGGCATACAGCCGGCAATATAGAGATCCACCGGCATGTATTCGTCGAGTTTCTTCGCCGTGGCGTAGCTCTGCCAATACATACCGCCGTTGACAGTGCATGAACAGATGCCGATGACATACTTGGGTGATCCCATCTGCTCATAGGTCAGGATTACCCGCTTCAGGGTCTTGATGGAGACATAACCGGTAATCAACAGGATATCGGCCTGACGGGGAGAGACCATGGGTTGAATCCCCAGGCGCTCCATGTCGAAGCGGGAGGTCATGGCCGGTGGCAGCTCGATGGCACCGCAACCGGTACAGTAGTGGAGGATGAAGAGGGAGCGGGAGCGGCAGAAGCGCACAAGGTCGTCAAAAACCCTGGCAAGAGGGTTGCCTTTCTTATCTTCGGTTACCGGTATCTGTTTTAACGAGTTCATAACGGATCCTATTAAATTCGGATTCTGAATTGTAGTGTGCGCTGCGACACGCTATTCATCACATGACGAACGCCACTCCTATCAGCCCCAACATCACCGGCCATTTCCACAATAGACGCAGCAGGTCCTCGGTGCGGTAGCGGGGAAAGAGGAAGGCGATGCTCATCGGAATCGCCAGTACCAGGAAACTCTTCAACAGGAAATCGAACCAGGTAGTACCCCCCCCAAGGAACAGGCTGACATAGAGCACGGATGTGGTGTAGAGCTGAAAGCACTGCATGACGAAGAGGCCGCCGAGATACTTGCCGCCCATTTCGACCATCGGCCCGGTAGCGATCTCCGCCGGGGCGATATAGATTTCGAAGGGCTGCTTGCCCAGGGAGGCGTGCATGGCGATCAGACCGGCAATGGCCAGCAGAGGCATCTGCACCGCGCCCCAGGTTTCGAATCCGCCGGCCTGCTGGGTCGCGATGATATCGATCAGGTTGGTTGTGCCAGCGGCGTAGGCGACACCGAAGACGACGATCACCAGCGGAATGTCATAGGCCAGCATGGCGGTCAACGCACGGGCGATGCCGATGGAGCCGTTCGGATTGGCACATTGCCCAACACCCAGCGCCAACCCAAGGGAGGGAATCATCATCAGATAGAGCAGGGTGATGATGCCCCCCTTTTCCGCGATGCCGTTCATGCCGGGTATCGGGAGCAGGGTTTCGGCGGCAATATAACCCCCCATCGCCATAACGATACCGATGTCGTGAATCAGGCCATGGGATACCTGGGTTTTCTTGCTGTGCAGTTTGACGATGTCATACAAGGGTTGGAAGAAGGGTGGGCCGATGCGTCGCTGTAACTTAGCGGCGATACGACGCATCATCAACACCATCATCATGCCGACGATGAAGGCGATCAGGGGCATCAGGGTCAGTTCGATAAGCAGTTCCATGGGAGACATCAGACCACCACCCAGGCGATAACGAAAAGCGCCGTACTCAAGAGATAAAACTCTGCGTTGGCCCGTCTATACAGGCCTTGCATACCCAGGGAGAGAAATTCAATCGTCGAGGTGATGCCGCGTTCCAACCAGAGGAAGCTGCCCCGGTACCAGCCACCGATCAGATGCATCAGGCCGGCATAGAAGTTGTCACTGTATTGGTAGCGCACATCCGCGGAGAGAAAGTGTCCACCGGCATAGTTGTCCAGTTGGTGCACGCGTTTGCTGCGTCCGGCGGAGTAGAAGATAACGGCGCCGATGCCGAAACCGGCAAACAGGACGCCGATCACCCAGATCATATCCAGGGAGCCGCTGGTTGATTCGACGCCACCCAGGGTGTAATCCGGAACCGGCAAGCCAACCGATTGCAAAACCGATCCGACCCAGGCAAGGGGAATCCCCGGCAGCAGGCCGAAAATGAAGATGATGGCGCTGAGAATCAACATTGGAATCATCATGCTCCAGGGGACCTCGGTGACATGTTCATGTTCTAATCGCAGTTGGCCCAGGAAGATATTGTGAATCAACTTATAGACAGAGAGGATAGTGCCCAGGGTGCCGATGATGGTTGCCAGGAAGAGCAGCGGCATACCTTGATTCAGCAGTGATCGGTAGACCAACCATTTTGAGACAAAACCGTTCATCGGCGGAAGCCCGGCCAAGCCGATGATCCCCACGAGCAGGACCATGAATGAGAGTGGCATACGCACCACCAGGCCTCCGAGCTTATTCAGGTCCGATGTGCCCGTTCGATAGATGACTGCTGTGACTGCCAGGAACAGAGCGGCCTGACAGGCAGCGTAATTGAAGACATGCAACAGGCCGCCGGCACCCCCCATGGCATCGGCCACCACGATACCCAATAACATATATCCACCCTGTCCGATGCCATGCCAGGCAAGCAGGTACCTGGCGTCATTTTGCTTCATCGCGGTATAGGTGGGAAAGATGATGGTAAACACTGCAATCCAGGCCAGCAAGTCACGGGCATCGATCAGGGTGAATGGCACCTTCAGACTATCGATATTAACAATGCCGAACAGCTTCACCAGGACCAGTAGGATAGCGAAGAGCCCCATGCGGGACGAGATGGCGCCAAGAAAGGCGCTGGCTGGGCCGGGTGTCTCGGCATACGCGGGTGCCTGCCACAAGTGGAAGGGCAACAGCCCCATCTTAACCCCGAAGCCGCCGCCAAACAGGATCACCAATAGCCATAGCTTAGTGATGCTGATCTGTTCAACCGCCGTGATTACGGCTTCGAGCTGCAACGTGCCGGTTGCACTGTAGACCAGGGCGATACCACCGAAGATCGCCATACCGCCGGCCATGGCATAGACGATATATCGCATGGCTGCCTTGGTGGCAACGCCGCCGGCAAGGGCCATCAGCAGGAAACCGGCCCAACTGACCAGTTCCCAACCGATAAACAGGGAGAGCAGGTCGCCACTGGCAAGCAGGATCAGCATAGTGAAAACATTCAAAGCCATCGCTGTGTGGTAGAGCCAGATATTCCCACCCTGTTTGATATAGTTGCGCTCCCAGGCGCCGCATGAGAACCAACTGGTGAGCAGGGCGGAGCCGATGGTAATCAGGGCAAAGAACCAACTCAGCGCATCGAAGCGCCAGCTCAAAGTCTGTCCCATGACCTGGAGAGAGACAGAGGAAGCAATGGTGTTACCTTCATAGCCAAGGACGGCCATCTTCATCAGTGCCAGCAACTGACCGCCATAGAGGATGGTGACCATCCAGCCGGCAGCCAGGCCGCGACCAATCAATAGTGCTACCAGCAGGGTGGCGCCGGAGAAGAGCAGCAGTTCATCCAAGAGGGTCAGGATCATTGGCTGCCTCCGGG
>JASFJX010000244.1:0-5929 GCA_050119385.1 Candidatus Thiodiazotropha sp.
CCGTCCAAGTCATCCAGTTCCAGGGAGATGCGATGATAGCCACCCTTTAGGCTGATATCGACAGCCAGGCTCTCGACCAGTTTGAAGGCGACCCCTGCGGTATAATCCTGCAGGGTGTGGCCACCCATACTCAATAGACTAAGATCACCGAAGGCCGATAGGCGTGTGGCGGGAATCCCAATCTGAACTGCCCCATGAAGCATCGGCACATAACCGTCGAAGGCCTCGCTGGCACGCACTCCATTGCTCTCCACCTCGATGTCACCATCCAGGTATTTGAGATTCATACCCAGGTCGAAAGAGACCGTATCGTTATCGAAGATCTCATAGTAAAAGATAAAATCGGTATTTTGCGCTTCGAAATCCACTCTTACATCGAGACCGGCGGGAAAATCGGTGTCTGAAAAATTAAAGTCCTCCGACAGGCGCTGATTACCGGATGAGCTGAGATCGTTGGTCTTTATCTTGAAATTCGGCACCAGCGGTAACGGGTGCTCAAAAGCCAGGGTCAGGATAGCGTTGCTCTCGGTATCGAGATCGAAAGATTGCATATCGCTACTGTCGTTGAAGGAACCGGACGACTCCATGTTCCAAAAATCCACATCGGCAGTCATACCTAAAACGGTATCGGCACAGACAGGCATACTCACCAACCCGGTAAGCAACGACATACAGGTAAATTTTCTAATCACAACGTTCTCCAAAACTTAGACACAACCGCCTGGCAATACCTTACACAGAAAATTCATAAACAGGCTCAAACGTTACCACGCTGACGAACCGCTTCATATAGAGAGATAGCGCTGGCGACTGAAACATTGAGACTTTCTACACTTCCCGCCATCGGCAGTTTCACCAGTATATCGCACTGCTCCCTCGTCAATCTACGCAACCCCTTGCCCTCGCCCCCCATGACAATCGCCAAGGCGCCGCGTAGATCGATTTCATATAGAGTTTGCGTCGCCTCACCTGCGGTACCGATAAGCCACACGCCCTCATCCTTCAGCCATTTCAAGGTTCTAGCCAGATTGGTGACCTGAATGAAGGGAACCGTCTCTGCCGCACCACTCGCCACCTTTCTGACCGTCGGCGTTAACGCCACAGAACGATCTCTGGGAGCGATAATCCCATGCACACCCGCACCGTCGGCGCTCCTTAAACAAGCCCCTAGATTGTGTGGGTCCTGTACACCATCGAGTATCAACAGAAACGGCGGCTCATCGAGTCGTTTCAATAGTGCCTTCAGATAGGGCTCATCCTGTGTCTGCTGTTGCTTGACACGCAACGCCACACCCTGGTGGTTCCCCCTATGCACCCTCTCATCCAACACCTTGGCTGGAGTTCGATGACATGGGACACCGGCCGTTTCCGCAAGTTCAAGGATCTCTTGAATACGGCCATCCCTGCGTCGGCTATCGATCAACAGTTCTTGCGCCCTGTGCGCTTGTTGCAGCGCTGATTTAACCGCATGCAGACCTACTACCCATGCTTGAGTGTCTGACATCAGCTCTTCTTCGCTCGGGTTTTAGATCTTTTTTTCCGTACCTTCTTCTTACCAGGCTTTTTTTCATTACCGCTTGCCTTGTCTTTATTCGCCCTTTTGGATTTATCAGACTTAGATCTGCCAGACGTACTTTTCGGGGTACGTCGCGATTTTCTTTTTTTGCTCGTCCCATACGCCTCACCTTCGGCAGGTACGAAATCGATCTTCCTTTCGTCCAAGTTGACCTTGGCCACGACAATGGTTAACGGATCACCCAGGCGCAATACCCTGCCTGTACGTTCACCGGTTAGGCGATGCCCCACCGGATCGTAGTGATAGTAGTCATTATGCAGCGCCGAAATATGCACCAGTCCATCAATATAGATTTCATCAAGCTCGACAAAGACACCAAATGAGTTGACGCTGGTGATAATCCCGCTGAAGGTCTCACCAACCTTGTCCTGCATATATTCACACTTCAACCAATCAAGGGCATCCCGCGTCGCCTCATCCGCCTTGCGCTCGGTACTTGAGCAGTGTTCTCCCAGGGCTTGAAGTTCTGCCTTTTCATAGTCGAAATCATCTGCACTACCCTGGTTTATCGCATGTTTAATGGCGCGATGGACAATCAGGTCGGGATAGCGTCGTATCGGAGAGGTAAAGTGGGTATAGGCCTGGTAAGAAAGACCGAAATGACCCACATTATCGGAACTGTAAAGTGCTTGTGAGAGGGACCGCAACAAGACTGTCTGGATCAGATGTCTATCGGGACGCTGTTTGATCTTTTCCAGCAGAATCGCGTAATCGGAGGCCTTGGGCTTCTTGCCTCCAGGCAGGCTCAACCCCAGTTCACCCAGGAACTCTCTCAAGTCGGTTAGCTTTTCATCCGCGGGTCCCTCATGGATACGATAGAGTGCGGGTTGCTTCTTGCGCAACAGAAGGCGTGCCGCGGCCACATTCGCCGCCAACATACACTCTTCGATAAGGCGGTGCGCATCGTTGCGTTCTACCGGCACTATCCGTTCAACCCGTTTCAGCTCATTGAACTCAATACGGGTTTCAGTCGTGTCGAAATCGATGGCGCCCCTTGAAGTCCGTTGTTCCAACAGCACCTGGTAGAGTTGATAGAGATCATGTAGGTGAGGCAATAGCTTTGCGTGTTTTTGACACAGCTTACTGTCACCTTCGAGGATCGCCGCCACATCGTCATAGATCAGTCTCGCATGAGATCGCATCACAGCGGAAAAGAACTTCGATCTCGTCACCTTACCGCTATTATCGATATAGAGCTCACAGGTCATGCAGAGTCGATCGACCTGTGGATTAATAGAGCAGAGACCATTGGAGAGCATTTCCGGAAGCATCGGTACGACCCGGTCCGGAAAGTAGACCGAATTGCCTCGCTTGCGCGCTTCACTATCCAGTGCGCTACCCGGTTCGACATAGTGAGACACATCGGCGATACAGACAAGCAAACGCCAGCCTTTGGGTTTGGATTCACAATAGACCGCATCATCGAAATCCCTGGCATCCGCCCCATCGATGGTCACCAACGGGAGTTGACGCAAATCGACCCTACCCTGTTTATCCGATTCGGCCACTTCGGATTTGATAGCGCTGATCTGCTGCGCCACCTCATCCGGCCAATCGACCGGTATACTATGGGTACGAATGGCGATATCGGTCTCCATACCCGGGCCCAGATGATCCCCCAAGACCTCCATGATGCGACCAATGGGGGGTGTGCGCTTGGTAGGTTGGTCCAGAATCTCGGCAACCACCATCTGACCCTGCTTGGCCTCACAGATCTCGCTGCTTGGGATGATCACATCCTTGCTGAGGCGCTTGGAATCGGGCACCACGAAACCGACACCTGCTTCCATGTAGAGACGGCCCGCCACACGCCGAGTATTGCGCTCCAATACCTCTACCACCGCCCCTTCCAGACGGTTGCGGCGATCCATGCCGGTCACCCTAACAACGGCTCTATCGTCATGAAACACAGAGCGCATCTCTTTGAAGGAGAGATAGAGATCGTCGCCGCCATCATCGGGCCGGAGAAACCCGAAACCATCCGCATGCCCAATAACCCGCCCGACGATCAGGTCGCGCTTATTGACCAGACAGTAGTTATCATTCCGGTTACACACCAGCTGTCCGTCACGCTGCATGGCGCGCAAGCGCCGGCGCAGTGCTTCCAGTTGATCTTCCGAGGTCAATTCAAGGCGATCCGCCAGAGACAGCATGTTCATCGGCACGCCCTCTAGTTCCAGGGTCTCCATGATGAACTCACGACTCGGTATGGGATTCTCGTATTTACGCGCCTCGCGTGCGCGATGCGGATCCTTCCCGTTGGATTGTTTAATCTTTTTTTTGCTCGCCACGTTTAGTCTTATCTGTTTGCTTAAAAGATGGATTTTAGCATTTAACCGAATTAATACCTCATGAAATATTAATCAGGCAATGAAATATATCCTGCCCATATGTAATCCAATCTTAATTGTGATTAGATCTGTTTCATCGATATCATCAAACTTGTTGCCACTATCAAACCAGACTCGAAATGAACATTCATACGTTGCAAATCATCCTGATATTGCTCGCTGCCGCTGTATTGACAGTGACCCTGTTCAAACGACTGCATCTACCCCCCATACTCGGCTATTTGATCGTTGGCATCCTGGTCGGCCCGTTTGGCACGGGCGTCATTACATCTAATGAGGAGACCCGATTCCTGGCTGAATTTGGGGTAGTGTTTCTGCTATTTGCCATCGGACTGGAGTTCTCCCTGCCACAGATGATTGCCATGAAAGGCAGCGTATTTGGCCTCGGCGGCAGCCAGGTTTTGATCACGAGTATCATCGCAGGCGGCGCTGCCTGGTTACTGGGGCTGGAGTTGGCGGCAGCGATCATTACCGGCGCCATTCTTGCCCTCTCCTCGACAGCTATTGTCATTAAGCAGCTCTCAGAACAGGTTGAGCTGAATACCGGGCATGGCCGTATCGGGGTCAGTATCCTGCTGTTCCAGGATCTCGCGGTCATCCCGCTATTGGTTGTCATCCCAATCCTTGTCAGCGATACGCAGCAGGGTTTGTTGATACCCCTCACCTGGGCCCTGATCAAGGCCACGCTGGTTTTCGCCCTTATCATGGCGATCGGCCACTGGGCCCTGCGGCCTTTGTTTCATGAGATTGCACGCGCCCGTTCGGCGGAATTATTTACCCTCACTGTGCTCATGGTTTCCCTCGCCGCCGCCTGGTTGACCCACGAAGCGGGGCTCTCCCTCGCCCTGGGCGCCTTCCTGGCCGGCATGATGTTGGGTGAGACCGAGTATCGCCACCAGATCGAGGCCGATATCCGCCCTTTCCAGGATGTCCTGCTTGGACTTTTCTTCGTCACTGTAGGCATGCGCGTCGATCTTCTATCATTGCTGCCTCAGCTTCACTGGGTATTTTTGATCGCCTTTTTATTGATCCTGACAAAAGCAGCCATCATCCTGCTGTTGGCGCAACAAACCAGGCATTCTGTTGCAACCGCATTTCGTTCAGGTCTGTTACTGGCTCAGGGCGGTGAATTCGGTTTTGTATTGCTGGACCTCTCCCTGCAATCCGCCCTGATACCGGGAGAGGCCGGGCAGATGTTGTTTGCCGCAATTATCATCAGCATGGTGATCGCGCCTTTCCTGATTCGCTACAACGGAAAGCTTGCTGAAATATTCTGTCATTTACGCACTTCGGATCAGGCCTATAGCGTCACCCAGGACCTTGCGCATGAGGCAGAGGGGTTGGAGCAGCATGTCATCATTTGCGGCTATGGCCGTATCGGCCAGAACCTCGGTCGACTCCTGAATCACGAAGGCTTTCCCTATCTTGCTCTCGATCTCGATCCGTCGGTCGTGAGAGAGGCCCATGAGGCTGGCGAGCCGGTCCACTACGGTGATGCCACTCGTCATGAGATTATACACGCGGCCGGTATCGAGCACGCCGGTGTGGTGGTGGTCACCTTTGGGGAACACACGACGGCGTTGCAGATCCTGCAGCATATTCGCAAGATAAAACCACAAGTGCCTGTCCTGGTACGCACCAAAGACGATACCCACCTGGAAGAGCTGGAAGCAGCGGGCGCGGCGGAGGTTATGCCGGAGGCGGTGGAGGCCAGCCTGATGATGGGCGGGCAGTTATTGTTGCTGTTGAAGGTACCGGGTTCCCGTATCCTCAAGATCATGCGGGAGATCCGTGAAAACCACTACAAACTACTACGCGACTTTTATCATGGAGAGGAGGCCATCGATCTCGAACACGAAGAGGGGTTTCAGGAGCGTCTACATACCGTCACCCTGCCTGAACGTGCTTTCGCTGTCGGCCACACCATAGAAGACCTGCACTTGTGGGACTGGGATGTGAGCGTAACCGCGGTACGCCGCGGCGGCATCAGGGGCGAGGCGCC
>JASFJX010000245.1:0-5925 GCA_050119385.1 Candidatus Thiodiazotropha sp.
CCTTCACAGGCGGATTGCGAAGGGTCCAGAAATTGATTCTGAACGAATACCGATGGGCCGTAGGTGTGTGGAGAGAGTATCAATCGCTCTTTTGGAATATTCAGTGCTGACTCGGCTGCCGGATAGAGATTTTCACCCCAGTTAGGATTCGAGGCTTCGTCGCCGTGAGGTATTTGGGTGCCATCGCTCAGCTCGGAACCGATACCTTCAACCATGACCAACACATTGTTGTTCACATCGCTGATGGCTTGGTAGGCACTTTCAGCCAGTGACTTCCATTCGGACCAGGTGTAATTCCAGGGCTCATTGAAAATATCGATAGCCATGATGTTATCAACACCCAATTTTTCCTCCAGACCTGCGATTTCGCGTAAGTTGTCCAGCCACAGGTTTTGGTCATAAGCGGCTATGGTGGTAACGCTTGATGGATTACCGGTGGCAGAACAGGAATGCTCTTCACGGGTGTAAATATAGCCCTCCCGGTCAGCGTCGACATACGGAGGTTTGGCATCTAAACGGCCTGCTCGCCAGCCCACATAATTGGAGCAGGAGTGGATATCGATAATCACATCGATATCATTTTCATCGGCCAGTGTAATGAACGCTTCAAGTGCTTGACGAGCATTCTCTTGCTGCACGGATGGATCGTTCTTCAATGCGCCACCCTCGGTAACCCAGCCGATGCCTTGTGGATCTGTTGGATCCAGGGTTTGAGGCGCGATGGGTAGACGGACCAGGTTGAAACCTTGAGCCTTGATTTCAGTCATGGTTTGTTGAATGGTACGGCCTGTCGGGTTCCACCACATGTTACCCACATAGAGTTCTAACGGCGCGCCACCGGGGTTATATTCTGCGTCAGGCGGCTCATGTTGACCTTCCAAACCAAACCAGGCGCCACAGTGAATGGGCATTTCAGTACCGTTTTTGGTGATCTTGCCCTCGTCATTTACACGGAATCTGCCATCAGTCGGTTCAGGTGTCGCTGTTGACGTTGGCGTTGGCGTTGGCGTAGGTGTTGGTGTCTGCGTAGGTGTCTGCGTAGGTGTCTGCGTAGGTGTCTGCGTAGGTGTCTGCGTAGGTGTCTGCGTCGGTGTCGGCGTCGGTGTCGGTGTCGGTGTCGGTGTTGGTGTCGGTGTTGGTGTTGGTGTCGGTGTTGGTGTCGGCGTCGTGCCCTGTTCGTCACCATTCACCGTAAAACTGACCGGCATAGGTAGACCGCCTGGTGCACCAATAAAACCGAAACTCTGTGTACCATTGGGAGCGATGACATCGTTATATCCAACGCTCTCCAGCACATAGTTGGTGCCATTGTGAGAGACGATGCTGGCATTCCAGATATGTTGAATCTCGAAGTCTGCATTGAAACTCAGCGTCCAGCCGTTGATCTGGTTCGACCCCGTGTTGCGGATGGTGACCTGTGCCTGGAAGCCGGCGCCCCAGTCGTTGATGTTTTCCATCGTCACCTGAGCGCTGACGGCCGCTTGGCTAGTGGAGTTGAGGGCGAAGATTCCGATGAAAACGAGCGCGTAGGCCCGGATAAGACGTGCGGCCTGATAGGCTTGATTCTTCCAATGCATCATACAACTCCTTGTTTGTCTCGTTATTGACTTCCTGTCAATCCACTCTGATCTCCTTAGGTGGTGATACAGGAAATTTCGATACTGATGCACTCTAGTCCTTACAAAACAATCTCGCTTAGCTTCAGGTGGATAATAATGCGGCTAGAGCGTGGGTATTATTCTAACTTGTAAATTCCCACAATGATGAAACCGATGATAAAGGACTAACTTAGAAACGACTGTGACTCTTCTCACAATAACAAATGGCCACGCTTATCAGGTTCGTGTGCCCACATGTTTCATCCGTATTTCAATTTGTTACAAAATGAGAGCGGTATTGTCTTGTTCCCACGCTGGAGCGTGGGAACGAGAAAATTTGGCCATCCATCGCTAATTTGGCTAGCCGCAATGTCATCTGATGCTATTGAAGTTTTTTTTAGTTGGGTTTGATTGGTTAACTCGACTTAACTCCTTGGATATATAACAACCAACTGAGGTCAGATGGATCTAATATTATCCGGCGAGTTGTTTCTGGGACTGTTCACGCTGCGGCTGACAGGGTAGAGGCGTAGGTCATCCGTCTCATGGAGTAGCAACAGGGGTTTTAGGATTACCGGGTCTTTGGTCCCCTCATCGAGCCAGGCGTCATAGTTGTGGGGGGAGAGAATCACCGGCATCCTGTCGTGGATGGTTGCGATTTCACCCTTGGCTTCGGTGACGATAATGGTACAGGAGTCGATCTTTTCTCCCTGGTTCCCCTCCCAGTGTTCATACAATCCGGCAAAGGCGATGGGTTTTCCGTTATTGGTCGTGATGCAGTAGGGTTGTTTTCCCTGGTTGGTGGCTTTCCACTCGAAGAATCCGCTGGCTGGAATCAGGCATCTACGATATTTGAATGCCGCTCGAAATGAGGGTTTGCTCTCGACGGTCTCCGCTCTGGCATTGATGGTGCGATAAGCGAATTTCTTGTCTTTTGCCCAAGAGGGGATCAGTCCCCAGTGCAGCATGACCAATTCTCTGTTTTCGCCGGCTGATTTGATGGCCGCAATCTGTTGCGTGGGGGCTATATTGTAGTGGGCACTGAGTTGCGGTGCAGAAGATAGGCCAAACTGTTCAATCAACTCTTCTGCTATGACATCGAGGTAGAACCTGCCGCACATAGATTCACCTTATTTCTCATTGTTGGTTAAAGAGGACGCCCGTGTATCCATGTTTAAATTGTGGAACCACTGGCGTGCATTTCAGTTAGGATGATTTGGCCCTTACGGTGGGGCATGGCCCCACCCTTCTACATTTCAGTTTGATCGGTTGTTTGGAGTGAGGCAGCGTCACACCCAATATCCTATACCAATGGATAGGGTGGGGCCATGCCCCACCAATCAAGGTTGATTACAATAAATACCATTCACCCAAGGGCGGTTAGGGGGGGTAATGCAGGTTGAATTTCACTACAGCATCGATGAGATAAATCAGCGTGAATGGGATGCGTTGGTCATCGACGATAATCCCTTTCTGAAATACGCCTTTCATGCCGCTTTGGAGCATCACGATTGTGTGGGGAAAAAGTTCGGCTGGTTGCCGTGCCATCTGGCCGTTCGGGAGCAGGGGCGGATTATCGGGTTGTCTCCGCTCTATATAAAAAGTAACTCCTATGGTGAATTCGTCTTTGACCATGCCTGGGCCGACGCCTATCACCGAAGTGGGTTGCGTTATTACCCTAAACTGGTTAGTTCAATTCCCTATACCCCGGCATATGGTGAACGCCTCTTGGTTGCTCCGGGTGCGGATGTTACCAAACTGCGAAAGCTGATGGTATCAGCCGCCAAGGAGATGGCGGTTGAATCTGGTTTCTCCTCAATACACTGGTTATTCACCACGCCGCAAGAGGGGATGCTTTTAAGGTCGATGGGCATGATGGAGCGAGTGGGTGTGCAGTTCCACTGGCACAACCAGGGGTATGAGAGCTTTGACCAGTTTCTTTCTCGTTTGACAACGAAACGCAGAAAAAACATCAGACAGGAGCGCCGAAAGGTGCTGGATGCCGGAATAAGGTTTCGCGTGCTACAGGGTAGCGAGGTCTCCGATGATGAATGGCAACTGTTTGCCGGTTTCTATGCAAAGACCTTCGAGGAGCGTTATAGCCTTGCCACATTGAATGGGGGGTTTTTCTGTGAGGTGGGCCGTTCCATGGGGGAGCAGGTGATCCTTATTCTTGCTTATGATGCTACTGCCTGTATCGCAGGTGCACTGCTCTATCGCAGTTCATCGGTTCTCTATGGTCGGCACTGGGGGGCTTCCCACCACTTAGATAGTCTCCACTTTGAGACCTGCTATTATCAGGGGATTGAGTATGCGATTAAACAGGGATTAAAGCGTTTCGAACCAGGTGCCCAAGGGGAACACAAAATCTGGCGTGGATTTTTGCCTGTACAGACCCGCTCTTACCACTGGATCGCAGATCAGCAATTCAGTCTGGCCATACAGGCGTTTCTTTCAAGGGAGAGGCCGGCTATCGAGGATTATGAGAAAAACCTCATTTTAAGCTCGCCCTTCAAAAAATAGTCAGGGTTAAAATAGCTATAAGCCGATGAAAAATATAAAATAATAACAAATACCCTAAAAAAAATGAAATTTTTTCCAGTTAAAAGTTGACTAATTTACTTAGTTAATCTAGTCTAATTACCAAGTGAATTACTAGGTAATAAAATTTATACCACTGGAGAAAACCAATGAGATTATCAACAAAAGGTCGTTATGCGGTTACCGCTATGCTGGATCTTGCACTGAACGGTAAAAATGGTCCGGTTACTCTGGCTGAAATATCGGAAAATCAGGGTATCTCTCTCTCTTATCTGGAACAGCTTTTTGCCGCCCTGAGAAACAAAGATCTGGTACGTGGTGTCAGAGGACCTGGCGGTGGCTACTACCTGGGTAAAAGCGCCGACGAAATATCGATCGCCAATATTATCTGTGCAGTCGATGAGTGGGTGGAGTTCACCCGCTGTGGCGGTAGGCAAAATTGCAGTGGCGGCGCCCGATGTCTGACTCATACCTTATGGGATGATCTCAGTAGCGAGATTTTCAATTTCCTGGCAAATATTACATTGGGTGATCTGGTGCGTAGAAATCTCAACAAGAGTGAAGAGAGTGAAGAGCAGCAGCCACTGGGTGTCGTAGGTGATTCAAGTTCCAGCTCTCAAGCTGCCTGATTTCCGAATTAAATCAATTCTATGCGGGGTAGGGGGGCTTGTTGCCCCTACTTTCCCGTAGGATATCAGGGATATGGGGATATTAGGACACGCACCATATAACTTACTGGCTGAATCAGTTATAATTCGCGCCTTTTCAGCCAGTTATTCCCGTGCAGACACTTATCTCCATTACAGACTTCATACGTTGGGGTGCCAGTCGTTTCAGTGAGGCAAATCTGTTTTTCGGCCATGGTACCGATAATGCGCTGGATGAGGCTGCGGCCCTGGTACTGGGGGCGCTACATCTACCTCCTGATCTCCCTGCAAGTTGGTTCAGCAGTCGCTTGACCGCCGACGAGCGTGAAAGGGTCATTGGTTTGATTCAACGCCGGATCGATGAGCGTATGCCGCTCCCCTACCTGTTGGGGGAAGCCTGGTTTGCCGGTATGCGATTTCATGTCAATGAAAAGGTTTTGATACCCCGTTCACCCATCGCAGAATTGATTGCAGCAGGGTTTTCGCCCTGGCTGGAAACTTCCCAGGCGCCGCAGATCCTCGATCTCTGTTGTGGTAGCGGCTGTATCGGCATTGCTGCTGCCGCCTACATTCCCGGTAGCCAGGTTGATCTGGTGGATATCTCTTCCGATGTACTCCAGGTGGCAAAGCAGAATGTTGCTGAATATGATTTGCAGCAACGGGTAAGCATCTATCAATCGGATCTTTTCGAGGCCTTACCTGCCAAGCAGTATGACCTGATCGTATCCAACCCTCCCTATGTGGGGGCTGCAGAGATGGGGGAATTACCCGATGAGTACCGCCATGAACCGGTTCTGGCGCTGCAAGCGAATGACAATGGACTTGAGATAGTCCAACGGATATTGAAACAGGCAAAGTCCTATCTCTCCCCCAAGGGTATTTTGATTGTCGAGGTGGGCAACAGCGCCCGTCTATTGGCGCATCACTATCCGGAGCTACCGTTTGTCTGGCTCGATTTCGAGCATGGTGGTGAGGGTGTATTTCTGCTATCAGCGCTCGATCTGGCAGAATAGGCGAGAGTGTACGATCATAGATTGAAGAGGGATGAGAGAGCCGATGAGTTTACAACGTGCGCGCAGTGCGGAAGAGTATGTGGAGTGGGTCAAACAGGCTGTCTTCGAGGTGGACGACCTTAGAGA
>JASFJX010000246.1:0-5915 GCA_050119385.1 Candidatus Thiodiazotropha sp.
GTCTGCGCATGACAGCTCTCCTTCTCAATCCCGACGGTCTCTGCGATGGCGACTTTTATCACTGTAGCGAAGTCGTCCATGTCCGCCGCAGTCTCGATCGCGTTTATGCCTACTACAGTCACCATGACGTGGGCGACCGTGACTCTCGCTACGCCGATATTCCCTGTGACGATAGTGACGGTCACCGCGGCGATGGTCGTAATCATGGTCATAGTAATGGCTCCAGGTGAGACCCAGGAACAACCCACTCAGAAGTCCATAGGGGTAGTCATCGTAATGATGGGCCTGTGCCGGCGCCGCCCCTAACATTGATGCCGAGAGAGCGCTGACCAAGATAAGTGCTTTGGCTTTCATCCTATTTCTCCATATCTTTTGAGCTTATGGATTAAGCATATGAAGCCGTGGCTGAATGAAAGCTGAATAGAGTAAAACCTTATAGAAAAGGCGGAAATCGATCACACATTCACGAATATGATCATATTGATTGGGTTATTGAGCAGGCGGTTCCTCTAGCAATCCGTTCTGGTATAACACTTGAGCAATCTTTTTGCTCTTCACAGCCAGACGGCTGAGATCACTGAAACTGGGAATTGCGCCATCGGCCAGTCTGGTTTCCCACTCATCCAGTTCGGTTTCCAGGTAGATAAGCAGTTTACTTGAACAACCCTGACAGGTATCGCCACACAGCGCCGCTTCCGGGAGATCGAAGGGAATCTCGTTTCGCACTCGGTCGATCAATTGACGCATTGCCGTTCGGGTGTCTGGTTTACGGGGTTTTGGGCTCATCGGTGACCAGATGATAGTTGCAGTAGCTACACCAAAGCGTACCAGGGGTGTGGCTTAACAGCATGATATGGGTACTATATTTGTAGCACCACTACACCATCGATAACAGCCAAATCCGCTCTTTTAGGAATATGCATACCTTTACCAAGCTTATAGTAGCCCTTTGCAGGCTGTGGCAGGCCATGCTTATTTCCAGTTAAAGTGCCAGTTTTAATCTCCGAATAGGAAACAAATTCATTACTGAAACCATTTCCAGCTTGAGGTGCTGGATCATGAATTACAAGTTCACCAGACTCATACCCTACCAGGGTAACCCAATGACCGCCAACACGTGTGAACACCTCATTTTGTTGATCATATTTATACCAACCCACATTCAACCATGCAGCACCATTCTGATTTAAGGCTGACCGCATGTAATCAATTGTTGGCTGCTTGAATATGGATCTATATTCTTTAGGCGCATTACGCCAACCACTATATTTAAGTTCTCTATACCCACCAAATACTTCTTTCACATATCGCTCAACACCCCTTATAAGCCCAGTAGTACCAGTACCGTTCTTAGTATTTGTATTCATATAGCCAGAACTGCTGAGCTTATGAACCACCGATATTTGGTGCTCTTTATCTTTTTTTCCTTCTAGCCAAACTAAAGAATTTGATACCGCAACAGGCCCACAAAATGCTCTTCCCTCATCTGGTAACTTTGCTAACTCAATTGTTTGTAACAGATCAGGAACTTCATTATAAAATCGTCCAAACCTAGTAAGATTTAAATGTTTCTTTAACTCTGATTTTCCTATACATATCGACTTGTTATCAGTAAATACTTTTTTTCCCTGTTCGTCCATGCATGAAACAATTTCCGCATAAGACAGCTCAGAAAAGAGTAAGAGAATTAAAAACAGGTTACGCATCCTAAATTATCCAAATTTCCAGAACATCTAAATTTTCACCGCCGGCACGAATACGTCAGCATTGGCCACACTCTAGCACTCGAAACATCACACCAACTGACGCCTAGTGGGCCGCTCGGTAAATTCGGTAACTCACAGCCGCATTCTTCTTGTCAGTAACGGCAGCGCGGAAAAAAAGTTTATGCGCTTAGACACCTTTTTAAAGGCAGTAAAGGTCACTACAAACAGGTTGCGCACGAAATTCCCAAAAACACCCGGCTTCCAATTGCAATCTCCAAACACCGAGAAATGCAATCTCACTTGGAGCAAATTATTCTCGCGCTCGATTCTGGAACAGCATTCCTATGACAATGGAGAAATTGAGCTAACTTCTTTTTCAGATTATTTTGCTATGAACAGCAAGCTCTCAAGGCTAACAGTGGACCCACTCTCAACAGCCCGGTATTTTCTTCCTTCGAGCCTTAAAGTGTATACACGCCTAAGCTGAATCCTATCAATACTCGAAGAAACCAAAGCGAATACCGCACAAACTCAAATCCAATTAATTAAGTCAATTATTGCGTGCGCCGGAGTTCACAAATAGGTAAATAATTCACCTCAAGTATGGGACCGACATGAGGGGCATGGAATGTGTCAGCGTTAGGATGAAGCTGCCGGGTTAATATAAAGCGACGGTTTACTACTCTTCGACCTCATCCGGTGGTAACACAGTTTTCGCCATGCGTTTAGCAAAGTAATAGATGCGTTTCTGTTTTTCGATGATATCCACTTCGGTGGTATAAGCGGCGATTCGATTGGGCTCTTCTGCAACCAGCCTTGAGGCTTGGTGCACAGCAGCGAATTCCGCCATATTGTTGATCTCTTTTTTCATCGCGATCACGCCTTGGGCCACTTGCGTGTTGAGCTGAGAAACGGCCTGCACAGCACCTATGACCGCCTTTTTCACGACTTTATGAAACCCCGAAAGCACCTCCTTGGTGGGATCGCTGATGGAAAACCCGTGGTCGATACGTTCATGGCCGAGAGCAACCATATTGGTCTCAATCGTGTCACCGATATTTTCCAGATCGCCTACCGCCTCCATTAAAGAGAGGAACTCCTCGGTTTGGCTGTCTGTCATCGATTGTTTGCTTATCTTGCCGAGGTAGTCGATGATCTGCTCATAAAGAATATCCACTTCATCATCGAGTAAGGCCACATCATCCAGGGATTTGTGATCGCCACTGAGTATCGCAGGCATAATCTTGTCGAGCATCTGCATTACCCGCTCACCCATGTGCAGCACCTCCAGGCGCACACGATCCAATGCCAGGGATGGCGTGGAGAGCAGCTCATCATCCAGATATTTGGCACTCACAGCCAATCCCTCTTCTTCCAACAGCCGGTCAGGGACCAGCCATTCCACGAAGCGGGCCAACTGCGCGGTGAACCAGAGAAAGATGAAGGTGTTGGCGATGTTGAAAATGGTATGGGCATTGGCAATCTGGCGCGGCGTTTCAGCCCCCAGGCGCTCTATTCCCGAGAGTTCCGGATGACTCGGGGATATAAGCATCACGGCTTCCGCCAATTGAGGGATGAACATGATCCACAACAACACCCCCGCCATATTGAATATGACATGAACGATGGCGGCACGCACTGCCTCCCTCGGTTTGCCAATCGATGCCAGTATGGCCGTCACACAGGTTCCGATATTGGCACCGAATGCCAATGCAATCCCGGCGGGAAGGGTAATGAATCCCTGACTGGCCATCACAATTACGATACCGGTGGTCGCCGATGATGATTGGATCAGCCCGGTAAAGCCCGCAGCCACCAGAATGCCGATCAACGGGTTTTCCATTCTGATCATCAAATCCAGAAACGGTTGATAGGTACGCAGCGGCGCCATACCGTCACTCATGATACTCATACCGAAGAACACCAGACCCAACCCCATCAACATGGCGCCGTAATGTTTGATGCGCTCTTGCCTGGACGCGAATAACATGGTGAAGCCGACGCCGATCATCAACAGCGCCGCTTTGGTGACCTTGAAGGCAACGATCTGGGCAGTGACCGTGGTACCGACATTTGCCCCCATGATGACACCGATCGATTGTGACAGTGACATCAATCCGGCGGTAATAAAGCCGACCACCAATACTGTCGTTACCGATGAGGACTGAATAACCGCCGTCACGAAGGCCCCGGTGAGCGCACCCATCACACGATTGGTTGTGAGTTTGGCGAGAATCCCTTTCATGCGGGCGCCGGCCACAGCCTTCAAGGCATCCGCCATCTGTTCCATACCGAACAGAAACAGGGCAAGGCCGCCAAACAGCTTCATCCCCATCACACCCCATTCGATGGTCTCACCTGCGCCGCCCTCGGCGAACACAGGCAGCACAAACAACATGCCGAGTACACCGACAAACATGACGATCAGTTGTTTGGGATTAACTGCTGCGTTCTGAATAAGCTTATCGAGGCTCATCTGGCGATGTCTCTTCTTCTGAGTTATCGGCTTTTACCACCATCACCGGTAATGGGCAGAGTTGCACTACGCGCTCGGCAACGGATCCCAACATCAAATGCTTGAGCCCCGTCTGACCTTTACTGCCCATCACCACCATCGAAGCATCGATTTTTTCCGCCACCTGCAGAATCCGTGTAACGGGCAGGCCGATAACCAACATCCGCTCAGCCTTTTTGAGGCGCTGTTTGGTATTGTATTTTTTGCGAAACCCTGAGATGAACTCCTCTAACATGGCACGTGCGGCATCTTGCAGCCTGGCAAATTTTTTCTTTTTCACCATGCTCGTATAGTATCCCGGCATATCGATCGGGTCATGAACCACATGCAGCACAACCACCCTGACCTTGAGGCACTCCGCCAGTTCAAAGGCCTTCAGTAAGGCCGCTTCCGATGCTGCAGAAAAATCGACAGGTACCAGGATAGGTTGTTTGCCTGTTTTCTCGGACATACCCATACTCCTCCAGCATTCAGACTCTATGGTTATTGTTTACGGAGTCTGTTCTTTTTGATTCAAAGGTTCCTTAATTCATCCCACCAGTCTTTCGATTCTCACTTTAACCACTGAACGTTCATCGGATTCGATCACTGTCAGCCGGTGCCCTTTTTCTTTAATCGAATCACCTTCTGAGGGTATATGGCGCAGGCGGCTGACGATCAGACCGCCCACCGTCAGCGCCTCATCCACTGAGAAATCGACGTGTAAGATATCGTTGATCTCCGAAATCGGCATCCTTCCACTCACCAAGTGACTGTTTTCACTCTCATGCTCTATGTAGATCCGGCGTTTCGGGTGGTATTCGTCAAAGTCATACCCCACATCGATTTCACCAACCACCTCTTCAAACACATCTTCCATGGTCAGAATGCCGACCGCGGAGCCGAATTCATCCACCACCACCGCCATGTGATCATTCCTGGCCTGTAGCATCGGCAGTGCACGATCGATGGTCTGTCGCGGAGACAGATAGAGCACAGGACTGATGAAGTCGCTTATTGGTTTATCTTCCAGATCCGGCGACATCAGGTCCCAGGTGTCAAGGGTGAGGATACCCTTCACGTTGGTGATATTGCCACGATAGACGGGCAGGCGATTGTAGCCATGTTTCATGACCAGCCTCACCGCCTCCTTCATATTGCGCATCTCATTGAATCCCACCACATCCGGCAACGGGATCATCGCCTCACCAACGGTGGTATCGGCAAAGCGAATGATTCTGCGGATCCGTTTGCGATCGATGGTTTGTGGGTCAGAGGTTGAATCGGATACATCCAACAACACCCGTAACTCCTCGCGGGTGATAAACATGTTCTGCGGCACCGTACCCCCGCCGACGATACGGGTTGCCAATCTGGCGACGCGGCTGAAAACGAAGATTACCGGGTAGAAGACATAGGAGAAAAAACGCAGGATGTAGATCAACCGGCTAACCAGGCTGTCGGCTTCCTGTTGGAATACACTTTTTGGCACCACTTCGCCAAAAATCAACAATACGGGTGTCAAAATGATTACCGAGATCAGGTCTCCGGTACCGCCGAACAGGTCGAGACAGACCAATGCGCCCAAGGTCGAGATTGTAACAGTGGCGATATTGGTGCCAACCAGGGTCGTACCAAGGATCACATCCGGCGTCTTGAATAGCTTGAGGACCAGATTTGCACCACGATTGCCCAGTTTTCCCTGGTGCCGCAGT
>JASFJX010000247.1:0-5878 GCA_050119385.1 Candidatus Thiodiazotropha sp.
GAGAAGTGTGGTGAATGCCACAACCCCAATTCCTGGTTATTGTGGACATTCGACCATGATACCAAAACCGATTTTCCACTCGAGGGTAAGCACAGTGAAGTCTATTGCGACAGCTGTCATCGCACGAATCTGAAAGAACACAAGCTATCCCCTAACCACTGTTATGGCTGCCATCGTGGCGATGATATACATCGCGGCGGTTTTGGACGTCAATGCGATCGTTGCCACAGCTCAGAAACCTTTGATGATCCGGTTATTCGTTGACGGTCATCGGAATTGTCAAATGATGAATAAGACTCGACAAGACAAAACGGTATCCGCAAGCGGATTGACTCGATTTACCTGGTTGATGCTTCTGTTAACAGTGATATGCGGTAGTTTCTTCAGCAGTTTCGCTATTGCGGTCTCCTCTGACGTTGTCACCTCTGATACGGTTTCCTCTGATGCTGACTTCTCTGATTACGACCATTTCTCCACCGGATTCCCACTCACCGGCGAGCATCGATACGTGGAGTGTGACCAATGCCATTACAATGGTCAGTTCGTGGGAACGCCCGTGTTGTGTAACGGTTGTCACAACGATACTAATGCCACTGGCAAGTCGATAAATCACATCAACAGTGATGATCAGTGCGATGACTGCCATACCACGGTGGGTTGGCATGTGGCCAGATTCGATCACAGCAGTATTTCCGGCGACTGTTTAGCCTGTCACAATGGCAGCACCGCCGAGGGCAAGGGTAGTGATCATATCCTGTCGAGTAATAGCTGCGAATTCTGCCACTCAACCTTCAGCTGGGAGCGGGTCAGTCATGTCGACCATACCCAGGTAATCGGTACCTGTGAAAGTTGCCATAACGGCGATATCGCGACGGGTAAGCACGATAGTCACATTGTTACTAACGAACCGTGCGATACCTGCCATATAACCCAAAGCTGGTTATTGGTCTTCTTTGACCACTCTAGTGTGGACAGCGGTACCTGTGAGACCTGCCATAACGGGGTCAGCGCGACAGGTAAATCAGATAACCATATTGTAACTTCCGAGTCCTGTGACGTTTGCCATACCACCAGTAGTTGGCAGGTTGCCAACTTTTCCCACGCGGGTATCAGCGATAATTGTGAAAGCTGCCATAACGGTGTCAGCGCTACCGGTAAGGATGTGGGACACTTAGACACTAGCGCACCCTGTGAGGACTGCCATACCTCAACCAACTCCTGGTTGCTGGTTAATTATATCCATGGAGACGAGACAGCTGGAGAATGCTCAACCTGTCATGATGGTGTCGCGCAAACGGGTAAGCATGATCAACATGTCGAGACCACAGCGGAGTGTGACCGCTGCCATACCTCTACGGAGACCTGGGATGAGATCGGCTTCGATCATAGTGAAGTAGAAGCGGGAACCTGTGCCTCCTGTCATGACGGAGACCAGGCGACCGGTAAACCCGATACGCATATCGTCACCAATGAGTCCTGCGATGTCTGCCACGGGTCAACGGCAACTTGGAATATTATCAATTTTAGCCATGATGGTTTCGAGACAGCGGGCAACTGCTCAAGCTGTCACGACGGTGTTCAGGCTACGGGTATGCATGACGCCCATATCCAGACCACTGAAGAGTGCGATACCTGCCATAACTCTACCAGCGACTGGACTGACACCAGCTTCGACCACTCTGGTGTGGAGACGGCTGGGCGCTGTGCTAACTGTCATGATGGGATAAACGCCACCGGACAACACGCCAACCATATACAGACTACTGAGCAGTGTGATACCTGTCATGACTCGATCAGTGACTGGAATGTTGTGAGCTTCAATCATCCTGACGATGTGGCGGGTCGCTGTTCAACCTGTCATAACGGTGTTCAGGCAACAGGCAAGCATGCCAACCATCTGCAGACCAATGGGGAGTGCGATACTTGTCATGTCACTACAGGCTGGAATGTAACCAACTTTGACCATAGCGGGATAACCAGCAGCTGTGAGTCCTGCCATGACGGTGTGATTGCCACCGGTAAGCATGCCGCCCATATCCCAACCACTTCGGCATGCGATGTCTGCCATACCACCAATGACTGGACCATGGCAGGATTCAGCCACTCTGAGGTGGTTGATCCTTGCGAAGTATGCCATAACGGGGATATCGCCACTGGTAAGAGTTCGACCCATGTGTCGACCAACGCATCCTGCGATAATTGTCACAACACTAACAGTTGGGAGATTACCAACTTCGATCACGAGGGTGTTACCGGTAGCTGTTCATCTTGTCATGATGGAGTTCGGGCGACCGGTAAGCATGCTTCCCACGTGGCTACTACCGCTTCTTGCGAGGCCTGTCATACATCCACCAGCAACTGGTTGCAGATCGATTTCGACCACTCTGTGGTTACTGGCACCTGCGCCAGTTGTCACGATGGCACCACTGCTACCGGAAAACCGGCTGACCATGTGACAACCGAGGCCGCCTGCGACAACTGCCATCTCTCCACTACCACTTGGAGCAATGTGCGTTTCGATCACACTGACATCGTTTCGGAGTGCGAAAGCTGCCACAATAATGAGGATGCTACCGGTAAACCGGATACCCATATTCCCACCACCAGGCCTTGTGAGGAATGCCACACCACGGTGACCTGGACCACTGGTACATTCGATCATGAGGGTGTGGTCGGCACCTGTTCCAGTTGTCACGACGGTACTACCGCCACCGGCAGACCTGCGAATCATGTCACCACCTCCGGGCAATGCGATAGCTGCCATACCTCCACCGTGACCTGGCTCTCGGTTGATTTCGATCACAGTATGGTCACTGGCGTCTGTTCGAGCTGTCACGATGGCACCACTGCCACCGGTAAGCCGGCCAGTCATGTGAATACCAATGGGGAGTGCGACCTCTGCCACACCTCACAGAGCAATTGGTCCACCGTAAGCTTCGACCATTCGGTGGCGATTGGTGTCTGCTCCAGCTGTCATAACGGCACCACGGCTACCGGCAAGCCGGCTGACCATGTGACGACAAGCTCTGAATGTGATGCCTGTCATACTTCCCAGAGCAACTGGTTGGCAGTACAGTTCGATCACTCCGATGCTGCCGGCAACTGTTCGAATTGCCACGATGGTGTAAGCGCTACCGGAAAGGACCCAGGACATGTGTCGACGACCGCAGAGTGTGATGATTGCCATCTCTCAACAACCAACTGGCTGAATGTCCGTTTCGTTCATGGAGATGATGTGGGTGGCAACTGCTCCACATGCCACAATGGCGTGACTGCGACAGGGAAACACGCAGATCACATTTCCACCTCGGCCGAGTGCGATATCTGCCATTTCTCTACATCGGATTGGAATAGTGTGAATTTTAGCCATAGCGGCAACACCACTGATTGCTCAAGTTGCCACGATGGCACTTTGGCCACCGGTAAACCGGATGATCACATTCCGACAACGGAAGAGTGCGACGTCTGTCACTTGTCCACTGGCAACTGGCAGTATGTAAGCTTTAGCCACAGTGGGGTGGCCGGTACCTGCTCAAACTGCCACGATGGCGATTCCGCCACAGGCAAACCCGCAGATCACGTAACGACAACAGCCCAGTGCGACAACTGCCATACCTCTACCAGTACATGGACCGCTGTCACTTTCGATCATTCCAGTGTGACCGAGAACTGCGACACCTGCCATAATGGGACCACCGCCACAGGTAAGCCCCAGGGGCATTTCGTGACTACTGCACAGTGTGATAACTGCCATAACACCAATGATTGGTTGCCTTTGACAAATTACAGTCATATTTCAGGTAATTATCCGGGCGATCATCAAGGTGATCCTGGATGTGAGGCTTGTCATACCAGCAACAGTGAGACTATTTCCTGGCCCTTCCCGGCATATGCCAACAGTTGTGCGGGGTGCCATGCCGATGACTACGAACAAGATGAAGGGCCTCATACAAATCTCAGCACTGATCGGGATTGCGCGGGTAGTGGCTGTCATAGGGTATCCGATGGAGACTGGGAGTTATGAGGATGTCAGGCCATCCGATTGGGTAGGCCCTATCTATTAAGCGACTGTCTGGCTCGCTTGTAAAGGGATGACTGTGTGTCTTTTTGCACTTTGACGGCGGAAATGTCGGGAAGTGGCGTCGATAGATTGTGTGTCGTTATTGGAGGGAGAGATAGAGAACTATCAGCTAGCAGAAAATGCCCGGTGTTTATGGATCAGCACTAGCCAAGCATATTGGCAAACCTGGCATGTAATCTCTCACTAGTTGGTTAGGAATGACGCGACGTTATGAAGTATTTTATTTTTTCGGGTAATTAGGCGAGTGCAACTCAAACTTCAATTAACTATCTGCTGCGGGCTGTTGATACTGATAGTCGTATTTTTTTCCGGGCAGGTAGGCGCAGCTACCCAGGTATTGGACAGGATAGAATTGTCGATCGAGAAGGAAGATAATGTCATATCCGTCTATTTCAATATCCCCGTACGCTATGTCTCTCATCTGGTTAACGAAGCCGGCAATGAGGTTGGTGTGCAGTTGAAGCTCGGTCAGGCTACTGATATTGAAGTCGGTCAGACCACCGATATTGAGCTCGAAGACCTGGTTGAGAGTGATCGCCTGACGTGGAGCCCTACTGCCGCAGTACCCCTGGTGAAGGTGGAGTTTCAGGGCAATATCATCGGTACATCCACACTGTTGGTGTCGTTTGCCAAACCGGTTCATGAAGTGAGGATTCGACAAGGACGCGACTTCTATGTCATGCAGTTTATCCTGCCGGAGTCTCCTCGAATCTCTGATACGGCAGCTTCGCTAACAGCCTCTGACATACCAGTACCCGAAACTCGCGCCCCTCTGAGTGCCAAATCACTGCCGCTGGTTATCTATGTAATCAATCTCAGCGTGCAGCCGGAAGCGGTGGATTTTAGCAAGATACCACCTGTTCCTGTGGGTGAGAACCAGCTGCTTTATTCAACCAAGACGGATGAAGGGGAAGAAAAGCAGTATCAATTGCGGCTCGGCTTCTTTCGCACCAAGCTGGAGGCTGAAGAACAGTTGAAAAGGGTGATAAAACTCTACCCCGATGCCAGGATTGATACTGCGGATATTGAGGAACGCCGGCAAGCCTTTTTCGAACGGGGGATTGAGCATGTCTTCAGTGATCAACTGATGGAGGAACCTCAACTGGTGGATGCGGATCCCCGCCTGATTGAGATGATGGAGATGATCCGCCGTACTATTACCGCAGGTGAGTATGCAAAGGCGGTACGTCTACTCGAAGCACTTCTGGAGGAACCGGAAAATATCTACTCCAAGGAGGCGCTTGAGCTGCTGGGTCTGTCACGAGAAAGAAACGGCCAGATTGCCCATGCCAAGGGTGAGTATCGCCGTTATTTGGAGAAGTACCCGGAGGGAGAGGATGCCGAACGTGTCTGGCAGCGATTGCTGGGACTCGAAACCGCACCAATGCAGCCAAAGCAGCCGCAGCGAAAAGATAAGGAAGAGGATGAGGATGGATCGGAGGTTGCCTGGAATATCTATGGCAGTTTCTCGCAGAATTACCGCAGGGACAGCACAGATAGCTCATTCGTGGAGGATGGGGACAGTGTCACCCGCTCAGATATCGAGTCCTTTATCGATTTCAACGCTAGACGCAAAAGTGAAGATATCGATATGCGTTTCAAGGTTACCGGTAGCTATATCCTCGACCTGCTGGATGATGGTGACGGAAATGATACCTCCCTGAGTGATGCCTATTTCGATATAGAGCATCGGGATAGTCACAGCAATGCGCGTTTCGGTCGCCAGCGCCTGCGTTCAAGTGGCATCCTGAGCCGTTTTGACGGTCTTGTATTGAATTACCAGTTGACCCCTGATGT
>JASFJX010000248.1:0-5873 GCA_050119385.1 Candidatus Thiodiazotropha sp.
ATTCTCAAAATTAACCCGAGCCTCAATACCAGCAATGTGAATCTGTCAGATCATCAACGCTGAGGCACGATGGCGTATACACGCAACGTGTCGATGAGGCAACCATTTGGCGATTCTAGCCCGTATGGGATCAGGCCGCATAGCAAATAGTGAACGCACTGGGAAGAGGGTGCGTGCATGCGGATACCATGAAGTAAATTGAACATAGTTTCGTAATGCTTTATAACTAACAATTTTCAGAGTTGAAACTTCATCCTCGTATATACTTACAAGTCAGGAGGCAAACATATACTATTCCCCATTGATCGAGTTACAGCATTATATGGCATGTGAAAATAGGCCTAATGGAAATATGGTATTTCAGTAAAGGATTATTTTTAAAATAGATAATAGATTATAGTCTGAAGTAGATATGCAACAAACGCCAGATAGAAAAGTCATGGGATATTACCCGGACTCTCATGAGCGAGCCAGGGAGATCTTCCGATTGACAGTTGCGCTTCTGTCGAAACATAAACTCATCATCAATCCAATCAATTTCAGCTTGGCATACCACTATGTCACCGGTGAGGATCCTGCCTTCAATGAACGGATGGGAGAGTTGCTGGAGACTGAAGGAGCCTGGCAGGATGAAGCTGTCGCGATATTGTTCAGACACTATGTCTGCTCTTGTGACGAAGCGGTGTTGAAGGATCTGAGAGAGGAACTGATGGATATCGTCGCTCATACTTTGGGCGCCATGATTGACTTGACCGGCAGGACATCCGTTGCTAATGAGAAGATCAAATCACATATCGATATATTAGCGGAAAGTAACAGGATTGAATCTGTAATGCAGGCGGTTTCTAAGATTATTGCTGAGACCCGTTGTTTGGTTACCGAAACCAATCAGTTCGAGACACAGCTGGTCAGTTCCACGGAAGAAGTTGAGAAACTCAAAGAAGAACTGAGTTACGCTAGACAGGAAGCGATGCTGGATCCGCTGACAGGCATAATGAACCGTCGTGGATTCGATCAAACACTCAAATCAATGATTAGAGAGGTAGATCAGAAACGAGTGGGCAAGATTTGTCTCGTACTTATAGACATTGATAAGTTCAAGGAGATAAATGATAACCATGGTCATCTATTGGGAGATAAGGTGCTACGTGCTGTGTCTGAGTTGTTAACCCGTCATACCAAGGGTAAAGATGCCTGTGCACGATATGGCGGTGATGAGTTCGCCATTCTGCTGCCGGATATCGGTTCCAACAATGCGCGGAATCTGGCAGAGTATCTTCGCACCGTTGTCGAGAAGATTGTACTCAAGCGACCGAATACCGGAAGCGTCGTTGGTGGTATTTCGATTTCCATCGGCGTGGCGGCATACCGGTTGGGTGAAACCGATGAAGATTTACTCAACCGCTGCGATCAGGCGCTCTATCGCTCCAAATCACGAGGTCGAAATCGGGTGACATTGGCGGATTGAAAAAACCTCCTGCCCCCCGTGGTCGTGAATGACCGACATTCGTCAAGGTTAGGTTAGAGCAATTCGTTCAAAGGCATTTTCCATCTCTTTACGCATCGTGCTATCAGGCATTTTTCCAAAACCAGCACTCATATTATCAAGCACATGGTTTATCTTTGAGGTTGCAGGAATGGCACAAGTGATGGCGGGGTGAGAGACGATATATTTAAGGAAGAATTGGCCCCAGCTATTGCAGTCGAATTCATCTACCCACTCCGGTAGTGGTTTTTCCTTGACTAGCCTGAACAGATTGCCTCGTGCGAAGGGGCGATTAGCAATCACCGCAATACCTCGATCCTTCGCCAAGGGTAATAGTCTGTTTTCCACTGTCCTGTCTCTGATGTTGTAAGTCAGTTGAACGAAATCGAAAGGATTGTCGGAGAGCGCCTGGTACAACTCATCATGATCCCTTCCATGAGATGTTGTTATTCCAATATAGCGAATCTTACCCTCCGCTTTCATTGCCTTTAGTGTGTCAAGATGAACTTGCCAGTCTCTCAGATTGTGAATCTGCATGAGATCGAAGCGTTCGACGCCCCAGAGCTTTCTGGAAAGTTCCATCTGGGTAACACCATGTTGTTTACCGTCAGTCCAGACCTTAGTGGCGGAAAACAACGATCCGGGTTGGATGCGCTTTAACAGGGTGCCCAGAACGTGTTCAGCAGAGCCATACATGGGAGATGAATCAATCAGGGATCCTCCCATTTTAAAGAACTGTTCCAATACCTTACCCAAGTCGCCTAAGGTTTTACTGTTGACTGCCGTGTCAAAGGTGCGTGAGGTGCCCATGCCAATTACCGGTAATTGTTCATTGCTGGCCGGTATCATTTTTTTAACGGATGTTTTTTTTTCGGCCTGAATAAAGTCTGGATAGAGGCAATAACCACCAAATAAGCCAGCCGCCATTTTTAAAAACGCCCTGCGCCCAATTGTCCTATTCGATCTTTTCATCGCATTCTCCTTCAGAATTAGTCTGCAATCCTTTTGCTAAAAAAGTTTGTCTTCGACCCAGTTTGTATGCAATCGAGGCCCAAAGCAGGGAGATCGGTACGGCAATCCAGGCGATGGTGGATAATGTCAAACCGATCGCTTTAAAGCCAGCATAGATCCAGGAACTGACCGCGTCTCCACCGCGATAGATCACGGTATCGATAAAATTTTTTGCCTTATATTTCTCTTCGCGACTCAGGACTACATATAGCATCTCACGTGCTGGGCGCATGATAGCGTAGTTTCCGGCGCGCCTCATTACCTGAACAGCGATCAATACCGACAGCACAGGATAGAGCCCCAACACTATAAAGCCAAAAGCAAGTAGTAGAGGGATTAATGCCAATGTGATACCTAAGCCAACCCTCATCACCAGGCGAGATGTTACAAAGGTCTGAAGAAATAGTGTGAGCAGATTAACAGTGAGATCGATAGATGCAAAAACAGCGGTTCGTGTTTCAGAACCGGTAAATGAATCTTTGACAATCTGTGCCTGTTGAAAATAGAGCAATGTTGAGAGTAGTGTAAACAACAGCATCAACAGACAGATTCCTAGCAGGTAAGAGGAGGAGAGGGCAAGGCGTATACCATCCAACAATGCACCGCCTAGTGGTTTGGTATGGATTCGGTGTCTCTCGTCGGTCCCGGATTGAGTCTGTTGCCAAGCGATCAAGCGAAAAATGCTAATGACAGACAAACCAAGCAGTCCAGCCGATAGTAAGAGCATGGAAGCAGTGCCGAGGATTTGAACCAGGAGGGTCGTCAAGAGGGGGCCTGTAATCGCACCGACTGTACCCCCTGTGGCGATTATTGAGAACAGCCGTTTTGCCTGTTCATCTCTGAATAGATCGGCCATGAAACTCCAAAAGACTGAAACTACGAATAGGTTGAAGACGCTCAACCAGACGAAAAAAATTCGTGCTATGATGATCTGTGAAAGTCCTGACTGGAAGAGAAAATAGAAGAGCAGAATGTTGACAATAAAAAAGTAGTAGATAAAGAGTAGAAAGCGTTTGCGTTGGAGATGCGATGTAAGGTAACCAAACAGTGGAACTATGAGCAGCATAACGATAAAGGTGGCAGTAAACAGCCAATGCAAATTGGCCACTCCTGCGGTAACTCCCATCTCATCCCGGATCGGTCGAAGAATGTAGTAGCTGCTGAGCAGTGAAAAGAAATAGATAAATGACCAGACTACAGCGACATACTCATCCTGCTTGATATAAACCATGCGATAGAAATGGTTATGGGTGGCGAAACGTCTAATCATCGTGGTTTATGGAAGTCATCTAATGTCACGGAGCCTAGCCCGCATGTTTGATCCGGTCGCTTAATAAAAAAAATAACTTAAGATATTGCGTGTTTTTTCTGTAATATTAGCAAATTAAAAAGTGTAACCAACCCAGGCAAAACGCACCCTCGAGCCGCTCTCGCCGTGTGTGTGCTTGCCAAGCGTGTGAGCTGCGGTATTTGCTCAATCATCAGTAGCGGGCTATCGATTCAATCGCAAATCCACATCTGAAAGACGATCTCGGCACGATCATCGCGTTCCCGGATGAAATATATGGGTTGGCAGAGAATTTTTTTATAGGCATGCCTTGGGGGAGGTGAACCACTCTGTAAGGTGTTTCCCTGCGTCAAAAAAGCAGGAGGTGCTTGTGGAGTCGATAGTCCTTACTGACTCACATGAGTGCGAAAAAGATCAAAAAGGGCATAAGCTTGATCGATGAATTCTGTAATCTGATCAGGCTTCACGCGTCTATCTTTTTGGTAAAAAATGATCCGATCACCTCGACTCTCTATCACCCAGTCAGGATTGTTTGCGAAGTGTTTCAATAAATCACTATCGAAAAGCGATCTTACTTTTGCCTCTTCACGAGCAGCTAGACGGTAATTTTGCGAAAAACTCGGGACCTCATCAAAGGCCACAGTGCTGAAATCCGCATTCAGGGTACGTTTAGACCTGTCATTAGGACTCAGGTCGAAATGGGGTAGGGGCGTGATTTCATGAAAGGCAACCACTGTCTGCATATGGGTTAGGATTGTACCTTCGTCGGTCAAGCTGGGGATTTCACGCCTACCTTCAAATCCCTCTGTGGCTTCGTAGGTGTAGTTGAATACAAGTATGCGGTCGCCAATTCGTCCTCCCCGCATCATGTTTTGAATCAGTGGTGGTCCTTGCTTAAATAAGTAGAAATCCGCTGTGTCCATGAATTGAGGTAGCCGTTGTTGGCCTGATTCTAATGTAAAGCCGATACGCTGAGCTGCCTTGGTGAGTCCGTTGCGACGGGCATTCTCAAAATACCATGCTGCAACGAGGATGGTGGTGACGATAAGCAGAAAAAGCGCAATTTTCAATATCTTCCCCACTGTTGTTTATTGGTGTTCATTAGAGTGTATTACAGCGACGATTACATTATTAATTATTTTTAGTCGGCAATTTGTAATATTTTGTACAGGCAATTAAGATTCTAACAGAATTCAATTACCGGGTATCAGTTATTTTGCAACTTATCATAACAAGTCGACTCATGGCAGGTAGTATCGAACCAATGAATGATTTGCAAATAGGTAAACACTATGAGGGTGACCTGAATCTTCACAAAGTAGAAAATGTTAGGTTACCTAAGGCGCTGTTTGTTCACGGTAATATGAACCTTTCGGGTTGTCATGGTATTCGATTGCCCAAGTGCCTGCAGGTCAATGGAAATCTTGATTTATCGGACACGATGATAGAAGAATTGCCTTCTAAACTTCGTGTCGATGGCGATCTCAGCCTGTTCAGTACCAGGGTTAAAAGTCTGCCAAAGGCAATCAGGCTTGGTGCCGGGCTTGATCTGCGGGCGAGTAGAATTATGAAGTTACCCAAGGGGTTGGTGGTACCAGGTAACCTGGATCTCTCTGGTACACTGATCGAAAAGCTGCCAAAAAATCTTCGCGTGGGTGGTGATCTCTATCTTGCAGGTACGAAAATCAAACGGATTCCGGGTGGCGTCAAAGTGGGTGGGGATATTGAGTTCTGATATGTATATCCCTTCATTGATGGGATCAGGCCAATCGCTGACAGGTACTCAGTGCATCGAATATTGCTTCAATGGTATTTGTTTTCTTTAGAGACTTCAATAATTGTACGATGTTGAGGGTGATTTAATGATCATAGGACGGCGGATAGGTGCGATATATCAGATGATATGTCATGCTAACAAAAGGGCGAACAGTCAGAGCTAATCCAATACTTACTAAAGGTCATATGGCATAAAGATGCCATAGTGTACAGGGTTTTAGGCTCTGTAAGTAGTACTCTCAAGTGGAAACTATCTACTCATATAATCAGGAAACTAATAATGGGTACAACATGTTAAATGGAATTTAGGCA
>JASFJX010000249.1:0-5812 GCA_050119385.1 Candidatus Thiodiazotropha sp.
GCCGCATCTTTACGCTCCCTGTGATTATCCAGCGCTATCTGGTTAAAGAGGCCATCACCCAGGCTGAACGTGATACGATTTCTGAGCTATTGACTAAATGGCGCATCCGGCTTCACAGCATTAATTGGTTCATACGCTGTATCAACGAATCTACTATCTCTTATCTCCCCACCCTTGTTCCAATTCCTTGGGGTGACTCTATACTTGTAGACAGCAGCCGCCAATGGGGACAAAGGGATGGAACATGTATCGCAGGTCGCCGATGTGGTCTGGGAAATCTTTTCCCTTCTGCTGATCGCCCTGGTGATTCTGGTATTTGCAAAAAAAACTCGCCTGCCCTTTACCGTACTGCTGGTATTGGCGGGTATCGGCCTGGCTGAGTTGCAGAAGGGCTATCCTGAACAACTGCGTGTGCTCCAGCAGCTGAGTATCTCTCCGGATCTGATTCTCTATGTGTTCCTGCCCACCCTGATCTTCGAGTCCAGCTACAATCTCGATGCACGGGAACTGAAACAGAATATCGCCCCCATACTGACCCTGGCAGTACCCGGATTGCTGATCTCCACAGGGCTGATCGGACTCATCATCTGGCAGGTAACCAGCATCCCCCTTATCGCGGCACTGCTGCTCGGAGCCATTCTGAGCGCCACCGACCCGGTAGCCGTCATCGCCCTGTTCAAACAGGTCGGCGCCCCGGAGCGACTCACCGTGCTGGTAGAGGGCGAAAGCCTGTTTAACGATGCTACCTCTATCGTGATCGCCAAAATCCTGCTCGGCATCCTACTGGCCGGCACACTCAGCGGCGATACTTTCAGCCATGGGATCGACGAGTTCATCACCCTGTTCATCGGGGGAATCGGCGTGGGGGTGGCCCTGGGCTACCTGACCAGCAAGATCATCGGCTGGGTAGAATCCGAGCCCTTTGTGGAGATCGGCCTGACCACGGCACTGGCCTATCTCTCCTTTCTGTTTGCAGAAGAGGTGCTGCACGTGAGTGGTATCATGGCCACCGTCGGCGCAGGCCTCACCCTGGGCACCTGGGGTCGCATCCGCATCTCCTCGTCTGTGCGGGTCTACCTGGAACACTTCTGGGAACTGATGGCCTTCATTGCCAATGCCCTGCTCTTCCTGCTGCTGGGCATGACCGTGGATTTCTCCGCCCTGTTGGGGTCATGGGACCTGCTGATCTGGGTAGTGTTCGCCATGCTGCTCGCCCGCGCCGCCATCATGTTCGGCCTGATACCGCTGGTAGGACGCCTGCCCGGGTCCCGCCCCATCGGTACAAACTACAAATTCATCATGTTCTGGGGAGGCCTGCGTGGCGCCATCGCCCTGGCCATCGTCCTGAGCCTGCCGAGCTTTGAGCACTCGGAACTCTTTGTGGCCCTGGTGATGGGGGCGGTACTGTTCAGCTTGCTGGTCCAGGGCCTGAGCATCGAGCCGCTGATGCACCGACTCGGCCTGGACATCCCGCCCCTGGCGGACCAGGTCTCCATTCTGGAACACGACCTGGTATCCAAACAGCGGGCCATCCAACGTCTGCCGGAACTACAGCGGGGCGGCATCTTTTCCAGCCGCATCGCGCGCCGACTGACCCTGGAGTGCGCCGAGGACATCGACCAGATCAGGGAGGCCATGCAGACACTGCGGGAAGAGGAGATGACGGAGGATCAGGAGACCAGCCTGCTCTATCTCCGTGCCCTGGCCGAGGAGCGGGCCATCTATACGGAAATGTATGAGAAAGGTCACCTCAGCGAAGGCTCCTTCAGGGAGCTGACCCTGGTTCTCAATATGCAGATCGATGCCCTGCGCCACAGTGGGGCCTTCCAGCACATTCACTCCCATCGCTTCCGCCGCAGGCTGGAGACCACCTTTTACCACCTGGCGGGATATGCCGCCTGGCTGGAACCCCTGACCGAGCGGATGCGCATGGCCCGCATCGTGCGGGATTACGAGCAGGTGTGGGGGCATTACCGGGCCAGCGGCCATGTGCTGGCCGTCCTCGAGGAACTGGCCAAGCTGCAATCCATTCCCGAGGAGGTGATGAACAAGGTGCGCACCAAGTATCAGAGCTGGAACAAGCTGGCCACCGAACAATTGCAGCAGGTCAGCGAACATTTTCCCGAATTCGCTACCCTGATGCAGGAGCGTTTCGGCCAGCGAATCATCCTGTTGGCCGACCTGGAGACCATCGAGGAGCAGGCGGACAAGGGAATGCTGCCCAAGGGCGTGGCCGAATCCATGGCCACCGATGTGGCGCGGCAGATTGCCGCCCTGCGCGGACAGCCCGTACAGCACCTGCAGGATGACCCGCTCGCCCTGTTAAAATTGGTCCCCCTGTTTGCCGAACTGGACAAGGCCTCGCTAGGGCTGCTGGGCGATCTCCTTCACCCCATCACTCTCAGTGACAACCAGTACCTCGCTCGACAGGGCAAGATCAGCGATGCCCTGTACCTGATCAGCCGCGGGGTCATCCGCTTTACCCAGGAAGAGGAAGGGGTGAGCCACGATTACGGTACCCTGATGGCCGGCGAGTTTTTCGGCGAAAAGGCCCTCATGGGTTATGGGAGCAAGGATGCCAGCGTCATTACCGTGACACCCTGCCGGCTCTTCACCCTGCAGCGCAAACAACTGCAGGAACTACTCGAGGAACACCCGGCCCTGGATGAGAAGCTCAAGGCGAGAGACCAGGTGCTGCGGGCCTCCTACCAGGAGCACCCGGCGGCGTAGAGCCTGCCAAAGGTTCCTTTGGTTCTCATTTTGTTTTTGGTTTCATTTTACTTCTAGAACTCTGTCTAGGCACTTAATTGCAACTAATCGACTTGATTATTTTATCCCCATAAGAATGTAATACTTCACAGCCTTCGTGAGTTGAATCAACTGTTTTTGATAATATTATCGTAGTATGGGCATAACCGCATACTAAATAGGCCTTACCTTGTGTAAGGGTCGATAAATCATATATGCTCTTAATGTACTTATTTCCTTCAAGTACTACCTCTTCTTCCAGTTTCGGGCGAAGATAACCAAGATCTTGTGGGTGTCCGTCAGAAAAACCTACATATTCTAAAAAGTGCTTGGTGTTCTTGTTGGCTCCTCGTTTTAAAGTGTGCCAACCATCAGGCGGCGACTTAATTGATGAAGCAACATAAATATAGGGTGGGCATATGTACTCTATATCGCTGGCCATGCAGCTATTGGCGAATGATATTATTAAGATACATAAAAGCATTCTAAACATAAAAGATACCCTAATATACTTAACGTGTCATGATTACAGAAAGTGCATCACCATTGTTGCTGGGATCGACAAATGTACCATCACTTTTTTTTCCTTTAAACATCATCCTTCTCGAAGAAATTGATGGTTTCGATGGGCCGCTCCATTGATCCATTACAAGTATACCTTTAGCATTTTGTGAAATGTATAGCGCCGCATGATTTCCATGAGGAAGATTAGGGTAAAATCCATCAATGAAAGTTGCAATTGCAGTGCCCTTTCTTATTTTGCTGCCATTACCTTTAACCGTAATACCCTGCCTCCAATTTCGTGCTAAACCTACTTTAGTGTACCATTGTACTATTCCTGCACACTCCCCTGAGAATGCTTTAGGCTTACCCTCTAAATCATCGACTTTAGAGTAAGCATAAGGTCCCTTCATCATATAGTGTTTGGCAATGAAATCTATCATTAAACGACGAGATTGTTCAGTTATTGACTTTGATTTTCGAAGTATCATCATTAAGTCATGATATTCATTATCGTTTACTCTATTCGATCCTTTTCCATCTAAGGTGCTTTTTAGGATGGCTTTTATTTCGGTTTCAGATATTTTAGCGTTATCAGTTAAAGCCTTCCGGAGTGCTGCTGCAACAGATTTATCTCGTATACCCTTTTCAATTTCGTACATATTATATATTCTCCTGGATTTTTCTAATTTAGTTAATGATTCCTATAGCATTGTTCCATAAAAGCATCACCTTGCTTAAATGGGCCAACCTGAAATCGATGTATTTCTGATCCATCTCGACCTTTATTGAGAATATGGCGGTTTCTTCGCGGAACAAGGTGTAAAGTGCGTTGTTTTTTCTTTGTTCGGAGGCGCTTGAGAGAGTTGCCTTAGCTGGATAATGTCACACGGACGAAGAAACCTACTAAGTTACCACTGGCACCCACCGATACATAGGGCGGTAGGCTACTCAGGTTGCTCTCGGCGGTAAAGTACTTGATGGCAAGCTTGCTGTAAATTGAACAGGTGAGAATCAACCATGACGCAGATTCCACTGATAGCTTTTGTGAAGTCTACCTCCCCTGTGCATTGAAAAGTATAGAAGCATAACCGCAACAGAGTAAACCAGACACCCAGAGTAGTAAACAACTAGTAAACTAGACACCCATATTCAAATTTGCCAAAACCTTTCAAATCTGGCAACCTTTTGAGAACATACATCATCAAGGAGTGATACGATGCCCAAACCAAGGAAGGCTCTGGTTCTACTGGATGAAACACCCTATTACCACTGCGTCTCCCGCTGCGTACGCCACGCGTTTCTCTGCGGTGTAGACGCACTTAGCAGAAAAAGCTATGAACACCGACGCCAGTGGATCGTCGATCGCATCAAGCAACTCACGGATATCTTTGCTATTGACACCTGTTCATTTGCCGTACTTCAAAATCACTACCACGTTATTCTCCATGTCGATACCGAATATGCAGCAAGCTGGAGCGAACAGGAGATTATCGAACGTTGGGAGCGCCTATTTTCCTTACCCGCTATTGTCCAACGCTATCTTGCCAAGGAGGCTATTACTCAGGCAGAGCGCGATACGGTTTCTGAACTACTGACTAAATGGCGCATACGACTTCATGACATCAGCTGGTTTATGCGCTGTCTCAACGAACCGATTGCCCGCCAGGCCAACCAAGAGGATGGCTGCTCAGGGCGCTTCTGGGAGGGTCGGTACAAATCTCAAGCGCTGCTAGACGAGAAAGCCCTTGCGGCCTGCATGGCCTATGTGGACCTCAATCCTGTCCGTGCAGGGATGGCAGAGACACCCGAGCAGTCAGAGTACACCTCCATCAAAGAACGAATCCAACAATTCAAACAAAACCCCGGCAATTCAGACAAACCTGACACGCCCAGTGGTTTACTCCCATTTGCCGGTTACCCTCGCAAGAATATGCCCAAGGGATTGCCGTTTCGACTCAAGGACTACCTCGAACTCGTCGATTGGACAGGTCGCGCAATCCTGAAGAACAAACGTGGTTATATATCCAATCATCAACCACCTATTCTTGAAAGGCTACAAATCGACCCCAAGCACTGGCTCTACATGACGCAGCATTTCGAGAGCCGCTTCAAAGGGCTGGTCGGTGCAAGTTATAGGCTAAAAGCGGTTTGTAAAAAACTGGAATTTCAACGAACACCGAATCTGGGGGCGGTATTACAGCTACTGACCTAGCGTATTCCTTTTTCATTAAGGCAAATGAAAAGAGATCAGTGCATGCTGAGGTGTCGCTGTGTCTGATACTGACAAACCATCCATAACGTATCTGCATCTAATCCGTAAATCTACCGATTATTCACTTAATCAATCTATATAACACTGTTATTTCTGACTGGACAGTAGGTCTATCTTGTTTTCGTTGCCCGTCAGAATCAAGGCCACTTAGGAATGGGTGTCATCTATATCTATCTCTATATCAACTTAGGGGGCGGCTAGCCGCGCCGACGGCGTGTCTACAACTGATATGATCGACAACTGTGGACTTGACGGCACATGCCATTGACGGTTATTAATATAGACATG
>JASFJX010000250.1:0-5807 GCA_050119385.1 Candidatus Thiodiazotropha sp.
ACAGCTCCTTCAAGGTAGAGGGGGTTGACTACCATACGGCCGCAGACTTGACGGGGCAGGCTAATCATCTGGCCGCGACGATTGAGGCCGATATCGTTAAACAGAAGCAAGCAGTGGGAAATGGTGGCTACAATGCCATAAAATTTGGTAAAACTGATAAAAAAGTCTATACAGAACTGACTACAGAGCACCCAATCGACCTGGTGCGCTACCAGGTTGCCAACTGTTATATGGGAAGGGCTGGGCTGATCAACTCTGGAGGTGCCTCTTCCGGTGAGGGCGATTTGGCACAGGCTGTGCGAACCGCAGTCATCAATAAGCGAGCAGGGGGCATGGGTATGATTTCCGGGCGTAAGGCGTTTCAACGCCCTATGGGAGAGGGGATTGAGCTGCTTCATGCGATTCAGGATGTCTATCTAGATGAGCAAGTAACAATTGCTTGAAATATTAGTGAGTTATGTGATTTTGGATGCGTGCTCAGAACGGCTGAACTAGTAAAAGTTTGTGTTTTGGGGGATGTAATGTGGGTATTCATAAAAGGGCTTCCTGACGAGATTTCTGTCAAGGTGCTACGTAAGTTGATAACTCGCCAAGTCAGCCCACTTTGGTCCTACATGCCGGTCAAGGGCGTGAAGGTGGAAGAGTGTAAAGTACTTAAAATCATGCACTCAAATTCTAAAACTTGGGAATCCTATGGGCTTGTCTATATTAGTCCCTCTCGTTTGGCGCATGCAGTTGTAGGGCGATTGAACGTGAAAAAATTCAAGGGAAAACAATTACAAGCTCATCCCTATATCAAGCGACATAGGAATAGGGATCGGCGTAAATTATCAATCGTTGAATCAGTGCAATACCCAGGAGAGCGCAGGAGCAAAGATCGCCGGCATGGAAATCTGGTGAGCCAGATCAGCGATCGCTTGGGCAAACAGGAAGAAGAGAGGAGTAGATTTATCGATAATATATAAAGGAGATGCAAAGGTTCACGTTTTTTGTAATTCGCAGCTTTATATAGGGTTTTACTGACCCTGGCATAACCAACTATAGAGAGATAGCAATGACAAAGCTAGTCGACATCGAAGGTATTGGTGATACTTATGCTGCAAAATTGATGTCAGCGGGGATTACCAGTTTGGAAAATCTGTTGGAAAAGGGAAGTACCAAAAAAGGGCGCAAGGAGATCGAAGACACGACTTCGATCAGCGGGAAGCTGATTTTGAGATGGATCAACATGGCTGATCTATTTCGCATTAAGGGTATAGGTGAGCAATATTCAGATCTGTTAGAGGCAGCTGGGGTTGATACAGTGCCGGAGCTGGCGCAGCGTAAAGCCGAAAATCTGTATAAGAAGATGGTTGAGGTCAATGACAGCAAAAATCTCGTGCGCACCACGCCAAGTCTCTCATCGGTAGAGAAATGGGTGGCAGAAGCTAAACAACTGCCCCGTATGGTTAACTATTGACAGTGGGATTACCCTAAAAAGGCATTCCAAGTGGGGATGCCAGGTTAATAGATGAAAAGGCCACTATCGTCCGATAGTGGCCTTTTCTATGCAAGTTACTGGATGAAACATTCGGGTTAATAGGTAAAATAGACTGAGTTAATTAAAGTACTAAGGAGTCACACATGCCTACCTACGATTACTACTGTGATGCCAATGGCGAGAAGATTGAGGTCTTTCATCCCATGAAGGAGTCGATCAGTAACTGGGGTGAATTATGCAGGAAAGTCAACCGACCTCTGGGGGACACTGCGGAAGATGAACCTGTGCGCAGATTGATCAGCGGTGCTGCTGTCATCAGTAACACAAGCCGTGCTGACCCAGAGCCGGCATGCCCCGCCGCAGGTTGTTGTCCAGGCGGTAGCTGTGGATGGGATTAGTATGAACAGGTGTTAAACAGAGGAGATGATCTATTTTCTGCTGCTAGGGGGGCTAGTCTTGCTGATATTGGGCCCTCAGCTGTGGGTTCAATATGTCATGGCGAAATACAATCGTCGCCAAGAAGATAACTTCCCTGGTAATGGTGGGGAATTAGCCAGGCATCTTCTTGACCGCTATGGTCTGAATCAGGTGCAGGTCGAAAAAGCTGACTCAGGTGATCATTATGATCCAAGTGACAAAGCAGTCAGGCTGTCTAAGGATAAACTGGAGGGAAGAACGCTTACGGCGATTGCTATTGCAGCCCATGAGGTCGGGCATGCCTTGCAGGATGCAGCGCAGGAGCCGCTTTTCCAATGGCGTACCCGGTTTGGAAGGATCGCCGTTGGGGCGCAGAGACTTGGCTCGTTTTTACTCTTCGCCTCACCCCTTCTCTCTATTGCCACGCGCGCACCCTCGGCTGGACTGCTAAGTGCAATGGCAGCATTTCTTATAATGGGATCGAATGTGATACTGCAATTGGCAACACTGCCTGTGGAGCTTGATGCCAGTTATAAAAAGGCCTTGCCGCTGCTTAAAAGCGGATACTTGCAGCTGGATCAGTATCGTGGTGCTGAAAAAATATTGAGGGCCGCGGCCTTCACCTATCTATCTGCTTCGTTGGCTGGGTTACTCAATTTCTGGCAATGGATGCGTGTGCTGAAACGATAAGGTTTCGCGGCATGCTTGAAGCGCTCAAAGGGCCCTGTGTGCAGCCATAGAGCGGCTGGAACTTATCTATATGCTAGCAGGGCGAGGGTGTTTTTGGTTATAGTGAAAGAATGTTGACCACAAAGACGATCTGTACGCTCCTGCTCTTACAGCTGTATGCAATAATTCTATCTGCTGAAGAGATCAAAGAGTCGCCTGTTCCCAATGCTTATGTGGACCGGGCCCAGTTTACAACTGCTGTTGTCGATAGAGAACCGGTTGATCAGATTGTACAGCTCGATGCGCAAGCAACAAGGGTTTTTTTCTTCACTGACTTGAGGAATCTACAGGGTCGAACCGTAACCCATCGATGGGAGTTTGAAGGGCAGGTCATGAGTGAAGTGGATTTTAAAGTAGGAGGACCCCGTTGGCGGGCCTATTCTGCAAAAAGTCTAAATCCCGGTGAAACAGGAAAGTGGACTGTTTTTGTCATCGATGAGTCGGGCTGGCCTCTGCATGCGACTATATTCAACCATGGAGAGTTACTAACCGAGCCATAAGAACCCGATACCTATTGTACCTTGCGATTGAACTCCTCTTCTGCCATCTTGCGCAATTCTAACTCCCTTTCCAATCTCGTCGCATTTGTAGACGTTTTTGTCGTTGTGGAATTATCCGCTATAGATTGTGCCTGCGCTGGATTTTGTCCGGATTTTGCTACCGCTGTTGTCTGGTCAAGAGTCATATTAGCAGTGGGATCCTCATTCAAAACTGAACGTAGATAGATGCCGCCAACTATCAACATAACTGTGAATAGCATACTGGCGATGGTGAATGAAGATAGATGGAAGCCATTCTTGAATAGCAGTGGTTCTGGTTCTACCCGGAATGGAGGAATGGTTGGCTTATTTTTAATCCGTCGTTTGGATTGTATCTGGTCTTGTTCTGGGAATAAACTGACACTGGCAGTTTGACTTTTTGCCGAATGGGGTACTGATTCAGGCAACGGGTCTGGAGATAGTTCCGAGTTTTGTGAGTCGCTGATAAAGTCGGAGTGGGAGTGTAACTGAGACATGGTATTAAGATCATTGCTGTCTCTACCGATATTTTTCGCACTGGCCTTTAGAGTCCTCTGGTTTTTCTTTTGCTCTTCAGTTAGTTGCTGTTGCAACTGGTCAAGCTGCATAGTCAAAAGCTTGATGTTGTCATTAAGACTATTCACCAGTTGACTGGATTTAAGGTTTTCGGCCTCGGCCTTCTCGGCGCGACTGGTTAGCTCATTGAGCTGATTCACGAGGCGCTTGTTTTCTTTTCCGGTGATCTGACCAGTCTTGCCATCAGGATTGTTGAATGATCCATCAGTCAGGATTTGATTTTCAACCTCTAAGGCTTGGATCCGTTTTAGAAGCTTTTGGTTTTCACGTGTTACTCTTTCAGCCTGTGGTAAAATTTCCTTGTTTTCACTCTCTAGGGTTTCAGCCCGTTGTAAGAGATTTCGGTTTTCACTCTCTATCGCTTCAGTCTGCTGAGCCAGGTTTGTATTTTCCTTTTGCAGGGCAGAGAATTTAACCTGCAGTTGTTGTTGCTGGCTTTCTATCTCGAACAACTGTCTACGAATGTGTTCAGCCTCTGCGGACTGTTTTTTCCAGTGAGCAATCTCGTTAATCAGTTGACGATTTTCGTTGGTTAGGTGCTCAATTATCTGTTTATGTTCAATCAGTTCACTGGTTTCATCATCCACTGCGCCCTGGCCAAAGCCATATTTTGCCTTGATTTCAGCAACTTGTTCAGAGGATTGGCGCTGAATTTCAGTGGTGTTTCGAGTCGATGCGGATTGCAGAAGGGTTGTATTGCTTAATTCAGAGGTATTGCTTACCAGGTTGACTTGAGCCGAAGATTCACTGCCTTTGTCGATAACCTTATTACCACCGTCCTTAATAGCTGTTTTCAGGCGAGCTTCAGCCAGGGATAGCAATTCGATCAGACGTGTACCAGGTTTGATGTTTGGTGCTGAGATACCGATGCTTACACTGACCACTTCCTCTGATTCACCCAGATAAAACTGTTTCGATGTGAGATCTTCCAGGATTCTCCTACCCAGGTAACGCGTACCGATAGCATTTGAGGCAGGACGAAGTATGGTAAGCAAACCATTGCCGAAATAGGCCAGCGTATCGTCTGGATGAATGTGTTGTTTTATAATATCAACCAGTGTAAGCAGTATATGTTCAATTGCCGGGTCGCTGTAATGGGTCGTGAGCTCATCGATCTGATCTATTTGGATCAGCGCTACAGAAAGCTCGTTCTTGTTGCGAATGGCAAAGGCGAGCTCACGACTGGCGGACTCCATGAACTCTTCTCTATTGATGACTCCATCGATAAAATCAGATTGCGGTTCAACCTCTTTTTTCTTCTGGGAATCATTAGCTTCCGGTTGGCATATATCCTGTTTTCTGCTAACCATGGTGGTCAGAAAATATCTTATATTTGAGGGGTCGAAAGGTTTATTAACAACCTCATTGGCTCCCAATTGAATCAGTTCTTGGTGGATCTCCTGACTCTTTTCATTACCGGTAACCACGATAAAGGGGACTGTTGCTATCTGCGAGGAGTCAGAAGCCCTGATTTTTTTCAACAGGCTCCTGCCATCGAGTTCAGGCATGGAGAGATCACTGAAGACCAGAGAGATTGAGGGTGCATTGCTGAGTATGTCCCACGCCTGCTGACCATTTTCAGCTTCGATGACCTGGCAATCCTCTTTTAAAATATTCTTGAGTGAAACCCGAACAACACGGGAGTCATCAGCGATAAGCACAATTGGCTTATCACCAGTAAGATGAGAAAAGCTTGTCAGAGCCTGTTCTGCCATTCCGCTTGGTTCTTTTGGATTTAATATGGTTAAGTAGTTTCTACTTTTTATCTTCGACTATTTAGGTAAAAACTTTAGGTATCATTAGTTTAAGTTAAATGTTAATTAATACGATTAACACCCTGTTAAAACAGCAAATAGGAACGCGGTTCCTGCGTGAGAATATGTAAAAGCCAGGAATTAGATCGCCTACGATTTCGAGGATCCATCCGCCATTGCAACTCAGTCATTTGATACTGATAGGTTCCGTGAATAAGTTTTGATGCCAGTCAATCCTGGTGAACTGAGATGGGTCTATTCCTATTAAGGTATCGGATTAATAATAAGGGCATGAAGGAGCATAAGGCCAAAAAGAAGAATAGATAGAGTTAT
>JASFJX010000251.1:0-5801 GCA_050119385.1 Candidatus Thiodiazotropha sp.
ATGGGATAGCTAAACCGATGCCGGCTGATCGGATACCATTGTGGTTGGAATATTGGGAAAACGACTTGGTTTGGCGTGGACTCAAAAATCGTTTCTCACAAAAAGATCGAATTGGCATTGAAGTGGCGCTCTCTAGCCATAGTAAATGGATTGAGAATCTAATCGGATATATTAACGGTGATAGACCGTTGAATCGTAATCAACTTGATAGTAAACACTGCGCTTTCAACTATTGGTTGCATGGTATAGGTTTTGTTCAATATGGAAATTTGCAACAATATAGCGATATCATTAGAGCGCATGAAGATATCCACAAATTGAGTTATAAAATGGTTGGTGCTAAAAATACAGGTAATATTGAGTTTGCACAAAAAGGCATTAAGGAGCTAAAGGTAATGAGTCAGCGCCTTATATCTCTTATGCAAGAGTTCGGTCGAGTCGGGGAAGATGCATTGTGAACCTTATGGCCTGGTTAGTAACCCTCTAGCAGACAGTTGAAATTCTACTCATAGGCTGCGAGGGTGCGTTCAGTGCAGGTCGATTACACTTTGTACTTTTCAGGTCATTTTGTTATCTAGGCGCCCGGGTGCAATATTCCGGCTAGGTTTGAATCATCAAAGGTTTTCATGTTTTGGATATAGAGAGACGTTTTGGCGGAATAGCACGCCTCTATGGGCAGCAGTCATTAGAGCGCTTTTTGCGTTCTCATGTTGCCGTGATAGGTGTGGGAGGCGTAGGGTCATGGGCTGTGGAAGCGCTAGTGCGAAGTGGGATCGGGGTCCTTACACTCTATGACCTCGATCATGTGGCAGAGTCAAACGTAAATCGTCAACTACACGCTATTGAGGATAACTTCGGCAAGGCCAAAGTGTCAGCATTGGCAGAACGGGTGCAGAAAATCAATCCTCAGTGCCATGTGAATGCGGTTGAACAGTTTATTGAACAACACACGCTGGAAATGGTTGCTGGCTGCGGTTTTGATTATGTGATCGATTGTGTCGATAATTACAGAATCAAGGCAGCACTGATCGCCTTTTGCCGGAGAAATAAAATACCAGTCATAACGGTGGGCGGCGCTGGTGGACAGATCGATCCCACCAGGATTAAGTTGGCGGACTTGAGCCGTAGCGAACAGGACCCCCTCTTGGCCAAATGCCGAAGACAGTTACGCAAGGAATATGGTTTTCCCAGCAATACAAAACGCCGGTTTGATATTCCCTGTGTCTACTCTACTGAGCAACAACGTTATCCCGACAGTCAGGGCAGTGTCTGTATGGATCGGCCATCAGCCATTGAGAGTTCTCTGAACTGTGGTGGATATGGTTCTGCGATGACTGTAACCGCCAGCTTTGGACTGGTAGCGGTTTCATATGTATTGAGGCGTATCTCCGAGATGAAGGCTAGATGAAAGCATGAGCTACTGTCATTTTTTAACAGCCATTGCCACAGTGTAAGTTTTACCCTGCTTGAGCTTTTTATAATTACCAAAAACCTCATTGAGATTACGTTTCATATATTGTCTCAGCCCATTGATGGTGACGACATAAAGTCTACCGCCATGATTGAGGTGTTGTTTGGCATCGTGCAGGATTAACCATAGCATCTCTTTGCCTACCTTGGCGGGAATATTGGATGCGATAACGTCGAAATTCAATGCCGGGTCGATATGGTCAAAGCCGTTGCTGAGAATGGCCTTGGCATTGGGCAATTGGTTACGTTTGGCGTTGCCATTGCTGTAGTCGACGGCCATGAAATCCTTGTCCACCATCAGCGTCTCTCCATCAGGTGCCCGCCGGGCCATATAGAGCCCAATGGGACCATAACCACATCCCAGGTCGAGACAGTTGTCTGTGGTCATAATTTGGATTCGTTCCAGTAGCAGTCTGGTTCCTTCATCGATCTCACGTGGGGAGAAGATGCCCCAGGTGGAATGGAATTGCAGGCGCTCGCCGGCCAGATCGTCAGTAAAAACGATATCTTCGCGGAGTTTATCGAGTTTCTCTTTAGTCAACATGGTGGCGGAATCATACCCGTGAGCATTTTTAAGTCAATATTAACACGACATGCTTAGTTACCGGGTTAATCTCAGGATCCAGGAGGCTGTATATCAGTTCAAGCATCGGTTCTGCTCTCACATAGTCGATGGCCGCTGAGTCAGTGACATGCTGATCGTGGATTGGTAAGATCTGCCGCAAATGCTTGCAGAATGAGGTTTTGTGAGGGGCTGGGTTAATAACTACCCTATATTGTACTATATTGCATAGTCAATAACGCTATTCCTGTTAATTCCTTTTTCAAGTGACCGGGTGAAACATTCGGGTTAAGGTGAGGCAAGTTGAAGTCCGCACTCCTGGGGAAAATCTCATTCTGGTTGATTGTCATCGGCAGTTTGGCACTGCTGACACCACAACCTGCTTGGCCCGAGTGGTTGGCACGAATGATCTTGTCTGCCGGTATCGCCCTTGGTTTAACCACGCTCGGTGTAATGATATGGCAGAAGCGTGGCGGCAACTGAAGACGACATATTTAGTTGCCGGGTAAATAGTTAGTGTTCATTCGTTGGGTTAATGGTTACATGCTGCTCAACCCTGTTCAGCAGGTCGATGATTTTACTCGACAGGGGCTCGATTTCATCGTAGAGGGCCTCGGCTCTCTCTGTTTCGCCGTTTTCCATATGTCTGATAATATCTTTTATCAATGAGTGTAGCTGCTTATGAGGCCGTTCTATCTCATGGATTTCAGCGATACCGCCATAACGACTGATGGCTTCAGAGTAGTACCATTTGCCAAGCGCGCAATCATGGTGCGAAACCGCTTCCTCACGAGAGAGGGAGTGTTTGCCATCGAGGAAGGAGCGTATTCTTGATTTCCATGCAAGATGGGCTGACTTGGCTGAACTGAAATCGAAGCCTATATCACCGGAAAACTTAAATTGATGGACAACCTGTTGCAGATCCGAGGCTAATTTACCCAGATTGTTGGCTGTATCTGAGGTGTCTTTGGCTCGTTGCGAAGTCTGCTTGCTGTTTTCGCTGATATTGGCGATGTTATGGTTGATCGCATCTACTACCGAGCATTGCTCTTCTGCAGCAGTAGCGATCTGGGTGTTCATTTCGTCGATGGTTTGGATTGCCCTATTCAACTCGCTGAGTGAGTTTAGCGCTTCTGACGCCTGCAAGACCTTGCCGTCCACTTTCTCCCTGCCTGCGGCCATTACAGATACTGCCTCCTGCGTGCCGGCCTGAAGTGCCTGTATCATTGACTCAATTTCGCCTGTTGATTGCTGGGTGCGATTGGCCAGTCCTCGTACTTCATCGGCTACAACAGCAAATCCACGACCTTGTTCACCGGCTCTTGCTGCTTCAATGGCTGCATTGAGAGCAAGTAGATTTGTTTGTTCTGCAATACTTTTGATTACATCCAAGACTGATCCGATACGCGTGCTCTCTTGTTCTACGCCGAGTATCGATTTTTCAGCAAGCTCCACTTCATTCGCCAGCGCTAGTATGGCATTTGATGTCTCTTTTATGACTTCGCAACCGGCCTGCGCTTCAACAGAAGCTGATTTGGTTGCCTCTTCAGCTAAGGTCGCATTTTTTGCTATATCGGATATACAGGAGGCCATTTGATCCATTGCCGTGGCGACCTGCTCTGTTTCGCTCTCCTGCTTCTGGATACGTCGACTGATATGGTTGGTATTGTCAGATGTTTGCGCTACAACATGGATAACCGATTCAGTTGATTGTGCTGTTTGCTGTATCAGTATACGGATTTTGTCGACAAATTGGTTGAAGCTTTCAGCAAGTAGTCCAAGTTCATCACTACCTCTCTTTTCCAGTCGCTTCAACAGGTCGCCATTCCCATTGGCGATATCTTGCATCGTCTCGACAGCATCCAGGATCGGATAGTAGACGAGGCGCGTGGTCAACCAGCTGATTAGCAATCCGCTCACAAGGCCAAGCAACAACAGTCCGATCACAAGTGTTGTCGTAGAGTTGGCATCATCGATCAAGCGTTGGCTAGTCTGATAGATCGTCGACTCATGATGAGACATAAGCCGGTTGAGCTGTTGATCAATTATCGCCAATAATGGAGTGACCTGGCTGCGGACTAACCATGCATCACTGCGCCATTGATCACTTCCATGTATTTCTAGCAACTGCTTGTAGTGTTTATCAAACTGCGTCAGGTTGACCGTGAACTGCTCGATGGAGTCAGCTTGGTCCAATGTCAGTTCATCGCCCTTGGTATTGATGATTTCAACAAGCTTTTTTGTCCTTTCCTGGTAGAGGTTTAAGTCGTTTATATTTGCATCATTGCGAAAAGCGAGATAGCCGCGGATGCCATTCATGATATTACTCCAGGCATACCTCAACTCGGTCAGGTCATGTAAAATCTGTTTTCGCCCCTCGTCAGCGGATTCCTCCATTTCAGACAGAATCATCTGGGATGTCAGTTGCATCTGTTGCCGACTGATGGGGTTTATGTGCTCATTGGCATAGGCAATACCCGGAAAATTCCCTTCACTTGTTGCTGTCTCACTGAGTAGTTTCTCGGTTGTGAGCTCATACTGCTTCAGTTTATCGCCTATCTGTCTGAGCAGTTGGGACGAGGTCGTATCTACAGTCTCTTTGCTCTTAGTAATTAGCGATTGAAGAATCTGTTTTGCGTCGTCTCTTTGAGTCGAGAAGTCCTGTAGATGCCTTTCTTCCCTTGTGAGAAGGTAGAATCCCAGTGATTCGACAGACTGCTTCAAGCTTTTAGCAAGATCTTCGGTCAGGATCAATCGCGGCTGACTCTCATGAACTACCTTGTTTACGCTTTGCTCAACGTGACTTAAGCTGATGAGTGTGACAATGGATGAAATGGTAAGTACACAGAGGATGAGTGAGAAACCCAACCACTGTTTTGTGCGAATGGATAGATTGTGCAGAATCGACATGATCGTGTCCTTGATATGGATAGTTCCATATCCCATAAGTCCTTACATTGTTGGTTCTTTTTAGTAAGTGACGTGAAACTATGCCCACAAGCCACCTGTGAACGATTCGCTACAGCATTTAATTTAATCTCCTTGGTAGCAGGATGTATCGTCTTTGATGAGTGAAACTTTAAGAATTTTATGCCAGGGATTATACGTATTTCTTGCCTTTGTGATGCATGAAAAATATCATTAAATCAATGAGATAGATGTGGCCTGGAGACTTGTTGCAGTCTCTAAGAGAGGAACGCCATTCCGAAAATCAAAGAAAATAAGGCCCCTACGCAGAATCTGTGGGTGGACTTCACTGAATCCAGTCATGCCGGCGTTGGCCCCGTAATTCCGGCGCATGCCGGAATCCGAATGCGCCACAGGATGGTAGACCGTCTGTTTTCCAGCAAAAGAATACTTCCCGTCAGATCAGGTCCGGATTTCTCATCCTGGCCATACTAACCAGGCCATAGGTATTCATACACCTTGTAGCCCCTAACCTTTTGATATTGAATGACAGGCCGTCGTGTGTTTGCTCACGGACGGCGTTATCAAAACTTGCTGTAGAAGTGCTACAGCGCCGTTTTCGCTGCGCTTTAAATGTGAACTGTCCCGCATTTTTGCATTAATCCTGTACTTGTATTGCCTTATTCGTCTTTTTTTCAGCCTCATTTAAGCTTGTCTTGCTATGATTTTGGGAAATCCAGCCCAAAAATGCCAATGCTGTAAGAGTGTTGTTGGATAATAATGTCAAAAAAACAAGTAGTTGGAGCAACCAAACATCGATCAATGGCAGCAATTGGACAGGGATTGTCGTATCCAGTCTGAG
>JASFJX010000252.1:0-5797 GCA_050119385.1 Candidatus Thiodiazotropha sp.
ACGATAATCACCTTGCCGCCCTCGGGCATGGATTCGATCTGCTTGCGCAATGTGGCTGTCTGTGGGCCGGCAAACCAGGCGTGTGGGATCTCCTCTGCGACTGTCTCGTCATAACCCTCGATGGCATCCCACTTGAAGTCGATGCCAGGGGAGACCACACAGGCGTCGTAACTGAACCGTTCACCGCCTGCCGTCACCACCTGCTTTTTGTCGGGCTCGATAGCGTTGACATGGTCTATGACGACCTTGACCCCATGGCGCCGTAATCCTTCGTAATCGAAGGTGATGGATTCCAGGGTGCGGTCGCCGCTAAGGACTTCGTTACTCATGAAACAGGATTGATAGACCTTTTTGGTTTCGATCAGGGTGATTTCGATTTTTGGATCGAGTTTGCGCAGGTATTTTGCCGCGGTACAACCACCCACGCCGCCGCCCACAATCACAACCTTCGGGCTGGCTGCCAGTGCAAGCTGCGGGAAGCCGATCGATGCCCCGGCAAGCGTTGCGATGCGGATAAAGTCTCTACGATTGATATCACTCATGGTCGTCTTCCTGTGCCGAGAATCAGTGTTGGCTGCCGTAGTAGTGAAGCAGTGCTGGAATGGCCTTGTCGCCTTCGGTCTCGATGGCGGCGTCTACTTTACGCTGCATCTTCCTGGGGTATTCACGTCGCCCGGCGATGAAGTCCTCCATGGTGTAATGCAGATAGGGCAGCCATTGACCTGCCAGGGTACCCGAGTCGCCGGGTTTGCCGCCATCTTCATGGCACTTTTCACAATACTTGTCGTGTAATTTGGCGCCGAGCTTGGCCAGTTCGGTATCGTGTTGTTGCGGCATGACTCGCAGCGGCTGTTTGGCGAAGAACCAGGCCATGCTTTTGATCTGTTCCTCGCTGTAGCCCTTGGCGATGCGGTTCATGATGGTGGAGTTGCGTTCGTCGTGCTGATAAGCCTCCATGGCATCGATGAACACCTCGGGATCCATCCCCGCAATGGAGGGGCTCGATGGGCCGACACTGGAGCCGTCGGTGCCGTGGCAGCCGGCACAGGTAAATGCCAGTGCTTGCCCCGTTGGGTCGGCAGGGAGTGCCATCGGAACAAGTGCCAGCGTTGCCACAAGGAGGTTATGGATCATTTTCTTCATCATAGCGTCTCTCTCAATGTTTCCCGGTCCATCAGCTTGGCGAGGTAATCAGGCCTATTAGCACCAGGGTGAGCAAGGCAAGGCCTGACATGATCAGCACAGTAGTGATGAATGAGGCCGTCAGGTCGGCTCGTTTTGAAGGCCGTCTGACCAGGTACTTATCCAGGTCGCCACTCTCTTCCAGCCGCTTGTATTCGAGATAGTGGTCGTGTTTGAACTCATCGATCGGAATCGATCCCGTGAAGATAGTTGTACTCATGGGGAAACGCTCAGGACGGAAATGGACATTGAAAAAGTGCACCGAGTTGAGGAAGATGGCGGCCAGTAATGCCTCCTCGGCGTGGACCAGGGTGGCGATATTGAACATCCAGCCCGGCAGGATAAGGGCGGTCTTCTCCGGCATGAACAGCATAAGGCCGGACAGGCCTATCACTGTGGCACCCCAGAAGGGAGCCCAGTAGTCAAATTTCTGCCAGTAGGTCCAATAGTAGAAATCGGGGCGTGGGCCACGACCGAGGAACCACTTGAACATGTTGCGCAGGTCGCGAAAGTCATTCCAGCTTGGTAACAGGGAGGTGCTGCCAAACCACTCGAAGGTATCTCGCTTGCGCCAGATGGTAACGATCGCAATAGTCAGGTGGGTAAAGAAAATTGTCAGCCAGATGATGGCGGCGGTACGGTGAATGATGCCTTCCATCGCAGTGCCGCCTAAGAAAGCCACCACCGCCTTTGCCCAGGCGGTATGGGCGAACAGCAGTGTGGTTCCGGTCAGAATCAGGATCATGGTGGAAACGGCGAAAAGGCCGTGAATCCAGCGCCACACAGCCGGAAAACGGCGGAAATAGACCACATCCGGTTTGTCCAGGTCTTCAACAAACCCCTTGCCTTGCCAGTAGTCCATCAATTCGCGATAGAGCCAAAGCAAGACATGGAGCCAGAAAAAGCCCATGACAGCGAAGATCAGGGCCTGCATGAAGCGCTTGAAAAACCACAAGCCAGGGTATTTTTCCTTGTCGTCCGCGTCACCGTGGGGCCAGAAGGTCAGGAAGTTTTCATTGGCGTCTTCATGGCAGACCCTGCAGTTCTCCAGGCGATTGTTGGCGTGTATCTCCGAAGTCGGATCGTCTTCTCCCTTGATTTCGTGGCTGCCATGGCAGTCATGGCACTTCGCGGTATCGGTATAACCGAGACGGTGCACCTGGCCATGGTACGAATCGAAGTAAGTGCGTTGGGCCTCCTGGTGACAATCGCCGCAGTTTTTAGTGATTGCCAGTTTCGCCTTGTCGGTTTCGGGGGAGTGGATGGCGTGGGTGGTATGGCAATCAGAGCAGACCGCTGAGTCGCTGTCGCCCTCCTCCAGAACCGCGATACCATGATTGGAAGTGCGATAATCGGCCAGTTGTTGTTCATGACAGTTGCCGCAGATTTCAGGATTTTTCAGACGCTTCTCGGCGCGCTGAATACTGCCGAGTTCCCCTACGTTATGGGCTTCATGGCAGTCGTAGCAGGTGGCATTGGTACGGGATTGATCCAGTGAACTCGGCTGTGCATGGATCGAATCCATATAGTTGTCGATCTGCTCATTGACCTCCTTCAGTCGCTCGTGTTTACCGTCAGGATCGTCTTTAAACGTTTCCCAGGTCTCTCGATGGCAATCGACGCAACCGACGATGACAGCGGGGGCTTTACGGTGAGGGACGCGATCGATGGTGATATGACAGCTGTTGCAATGCAGATCGCCATGCACACTGGCCTCGATTTCCTTTTGATGCACAAAGATCTTGACAGTACTACCGTCATCGCGCACATCGGTCTTTTCCTGTTCATCACCATGACAAGTCAGGCAGCGCTCGTTGGTGATGATGCGTTTGCCTGTAGCCGGGTCGAATCCTTCTGGAGCCTCTTCCCCCAATATGGTTAAATTAACAGTCGGAGCGGCATGGATGGACTGGATGCCCAGTAGCAGAAACAAAGATACGAGCCAGGAAATAACTTTCGACATCTTGCATCCCCTTTGATGTTATTTTTTTCCTAAACGCACTGACGATACTTCAATGCCGGGGCGTGTTACTTGTCTGTATAGCCATCATGGATCAGTGGCAAGCCAAGCCAGGTTGCCAATCCAATCATTCCCCCAATAGATATCGCGCTAAGTTTTAGTATTGTTAAACTTAATGGTACAGATAGGGGCAGAATACCAACGCGATTGATTATTATCAATGAAAAAATTGTTGATTTTGTGATAAGCATTATTCGATGTTTTATGATAAGTATGCATTTTTTTTAATTATTTCAATGCCATATACTCTTCTGTCATGAATGAGAAAAGTACCTTTTTTTCTCTCTAGGTAGCTGGACAGGGGCAATATGACAAATATCTAACCTTGGCAATAAGTAAGTTGCCCAACACAATATACAGGATCGGCTCATGACAACTATCGGTACGCCATTTTCATCTTGCGCGACAAAAATTCTATTTTGTGGCTCTGGAGAATTGGGCAAGGAAGTCGTCATTGAGTTACAGCGTTACGGTTGTGAAGTGATCGCCTGCGATCGTTATGCCAATGCGCCGGCAATGCAGGTGGCCGATCGCTCATACACCTTTTCAATGCTCGATGGGGATGAGTTGCGGCGGGTGATTGAGTTGGAGAGGCCCGACTATATCGTGCCTGAAATCGAGGCCATCTCCACCGATACTCTGGTTGAACTCGAGGCTGAAGGATTCAATGTGATACCAACGGCGAATGCTGCGCGGCTGACCATGAATCGGGAGGGCATACGCCGGCTTGCGGCAGAAGAGTTGGGTCTGCCTACATCTAACTATCAGTTTGTCGAAAGCAGAGAGGATTTTGTCAAAGCGGTTGCCGAGATCGGTATACCCTGTGTGGTGAAACCGATTATGAGTTCATCGGGTAAGGGGCAGAGTACAATAAAAAACGAAGCTGACATGGAGAAAAGCTGGACCTATGCCCAAGAAGGTGGGCGTACCGGTGCGGGGCGGGTTATCGTCGAGGGCTTCGTCGATTTCGATTACGAGATTACCCTGTTGACCATTCGCCATATCAACGGTACCAGTTTCTGTCTGCCGATTGGACATCGGCAGGAAGATGGGGACTACCAGGAGTCTTGGCAACCACAACCAATGAGCGATGCGGCGCTGAATCGTGCCAAAGAGGTCGCCGAGAAGGTGACGGGTGCCTTGGGCGGGCGCGGGCTATCTTGGGTTTGCCTATCCCAAACATCGTGCAACATGGTCCTTCCGCATCTGCTGTCGTGCTGGTGGAGGGGGACTCCGACAATGTCCGGTTCGCTAATATCGATGCCGCGCTGGAAGCGCCGGATACTCAATTGCGTCTGTTCGGGAAACCGGAAGTCAAAGGCAAGCGCCGCATGGGCGTTGCGCTGGCTCGCGGTAGCGAGTTAGGGAACGCCAGAGAAAAGGCTTTGAAAACGGCTTCGGCAGTACAGGTTGAAGTCTAGTCTCATACTGTTTCTTTACCGGTGCTGGTTAACTGTGCTTGGATCAATCCGTGAGCTGCAGGCAGTCAACCGTCTGTGAGGCAATCTCCAGTTCCTCGTTGGTGGGCACGACCAGAATGGCGACCCTGCTGTCATTCCGGTGGACAGCAAAGGAGCCGGTTATCTGTTGCCGGTTTTTATCATCATCAATCACCAGCCCCAGATTATCCATCTCGCTTATAATCTGCATACGTGCCCGCCAGTCGTTCTCGCCGATACCTCCGGTGAAGACCACCGCGTCGATCCGGCCAAGCGCCGCGCTGTAAGCGCCGATATACTTTTTGATTCGGTAACAGTACATATCCAGTGCGAGCCGCGCGCGCGGATCTTCCGCATCGGCCAGGCGGTGCACCTCGCGCATATCATTGTCACCGCAAATGCCTTTCATGCCACTTTCCTTGTTAAGTAGTTGTTCAAGTTGCGCGTTATCCAGAGCGGCTTCCCTAGCCAGATAAAAATGAATGGCGGGATCGATATCACCGCAACGGGTGCCCATGATCAATCCTTCCAAGGGTGTCATGCCCATCGAGGTATCGATACTTTGCCCCTGGCTGATCGCGGCTGCGCTGGCACCGTTGCCCAGATGCAGGGTGATAAGGTTGAGAGACCGCAGCGGTGTGCCAAGAAAGGCGGCTGCCAGTTTGGCGACGTAATAATGTGAAGTGCCATGAAAGCCGAAACGTCGTACCTTGTATTTTACATACAGCTCTTCCGGTAGTGCGTAGCGGTAAGCATGGGGCGGGATACTTTGATGAAAAGCCGTATCGAAGACCGCGACCTGGGGAACGCCCGGCGCCTGCTGCATGGCTACCTCGATGCCGGTCAGGTTGGCGGGATTATGCAACGGTGCCAGCGGAATCATCTCCCTGATACGCTGTATGACCTCAGCGTCAATCCGTGTCGGCTGGCGAAACGCCTCGCCCCCGTGAACGACGCGGTGACCGATCGCCGACAGCTCAGAGAGGTCAGGCGCTGCGCCGGATTTGTTCAACAGGGCTCCGATGAGCTGCAGGCCTTGACGATGATCGGTCACGGGTATGACTGTGCTGGTTTCACCGCCGTTACTGTCCCGATGGCGATGTAATGCCTCGGTTTCCCCAATGCGCTCAACGGCGCCTGCCGCTACCACCTTTCC